>DASZPK010000698.1:0-2794 GCA_035550335.1 Chthoniobacteraceae bacterium
ACTCTCATCTTTGCCTTTTCGCCCTCTTCGCAATCCGCAGCGCCGCCTCGATAAACGACCGCTCCACCGGGTCGCTCTCGCCTTTGCGCATCGCGAGGGAGATTTCGATTTCGGAGGTCGGCGTGCTCAATGGCTTGTAAACGATCCCGGGCCGCCGCAAATTTTGCAGCGACGCCGGCACGAGCGATACGCCGAGCCCCGCCGCCACGAGTCCGAGCATGCTCTGCATCTCGTTCCCTTCCTGCGCGAGGATCGGGCTGAACCCGGCGTTCTGGCAGGTGGTGATGATCTGGTCATACGCCCCCGGCCCCTGCCGCCGCGGGAATAATATGAACGGCTCCGATGCAAAATCCTGGAGCCGGACCTTCGATTGCCGCGCGGCGGGGTGGTCCTCCGGCAGCACCAGCACCAGGAACTCGCGCTGTAGGAGGTGCGTCTGGATCGAGTCGTCGGTAATCGGCGTGCGCAGGAAGCCGATCGAGATGTCCCGCTTGTGCAGCGCGTTGATCTGCTCCGGCGTCGCCATCTCGCGGCAATGGATTTCCACCTCGGGGAATTGCGAATGGAACCCGCGCAGCGTGGGCGTCATCACCGAATAAATGGCGGAGGTGACAAACCCGATGGAAATTGAGCCGAATTCGCCGCGCTGCGATGCCTTTACCATTTCGCTTGCCCGCCGGGCATGGCTGAGGATGTCGCGCGCCTCGGCGAGGAAGAGCCGCCCGTGGGCCGTCATTTCCACGCGACGGCTCGTCCGGTGGAACAACCGCGCCCCCAATTCCTGCTCGAGGTCGCGGATCTGCTGGCTCAACGGGGGCTGGGCGATGTTCAACTTCAGCGCGGCCCGCCCAAAATGGAGTTCCTCGGCGACCGCCACGAAATAGCGAAGATGGCGCAATTCCATGGATCAAGACTATACGGGTATCGATAAAATAGGAAAGATATATTGGAAGTTTGGAGCGTAATGGAGACCATGTAGCCCCATGTGGATTGTCCGCCTAGCCCTGAGACGCCCCTACACCTTCACGGTGATGGCGATCCTCATTTTTCTCCTCGGCGGCATCACCTACTGGAACACCGCCAAGGATATTTTCCCCACGATCAACATCCCGGTCGTCAGCGTGATCTGGGGCTACAGCGGCGTCGCCCCCGAGGAAATGGAAAAGCGTTTCGTGACCGTGACCGAGCGCGCGATGACCACCACGGTGAACGGCATCGAGCACATCGAATCGCAATCCTACACCGGCGTCTCGGTCATCAAGGTTTATTTCCACGAGGGAACCAAGGTCGAGCAGGGCGTGGCCCAGGTCACCTCCATCTGCCAGACCCTCCTGCGCACGATGCCGCCCGGCACCACGCCCCCGCTGATCCTTCAATACAGCGCGTCGAATGTCCCCGTACTGCAACTCGGCCTCAGCAGCAAAACGCTCTCCGAGGCCGATCTCTTTGACCAGGGGCTGAATTTTCTCCGCCCTGCGATGGCCGAGATCCAGGGGGCGCAACTCCCGCTGCCGTTTGGCGGCAAATCGAAACAGGTGATGGTCGATATCGACCTTCAAAAACTTTACGCCAAGGGCCTCTCTCCCGCCGACGTCAGCATCGCCCTCAGCGCGCAGAACGTCATCCTCCCCGCGGGCACGATCAAGCTCGGCGACCGCGAATACGCCGTCCGCACCAACAGCAGCCCGCAATTGATCGACACGCTCAACGACCTGCCCGTCAAGCAAATCAACGGCGCCATGGTTTACATTCGCGACGTGGCGAACGTCCACGACGGCTACGCCCCGCAGACGAACGTCGTCCTCCAAAACCGCGTCCGCGCCGCGCTGCTCACCGTGCTCAAGAGCGCGAACGCCTCCACGCTCGACATCGTGCAGCGGGTGAAGGACAAGCTGCCGGGAATCCAGTCCACGCTCCCCCCCTCGCTCGAACTGAAACAATTTTTCGACCAGTCGATTTTCGTGCGCGCATCCATCAACGGCGTGTTGCGCGAGGGGGCCATCGCCGCAAGCCTCACCGCGCTCATGATCCTGCTTTTCCTCGGGAGCTGGCGCAGCACGTTTGTGGTGATTATTTCGATTCCGCTCTCGATCCTTTGCTCGATCATAGTGATGGCCGCCCTAGGCCAGACGCTTAACATCATGACCCTCGGCGGCCTTGCGCTGGCTGTCGGCATCCTCGTCGATGACGCCACGGTCGAGATCGAAAACATCCACCGCAACCTCGCGATGAACAAACAGATGGTGCGCGCCATCCTCGACGGCGCGCAGCAGATCGCCGTGCCCGCCTTCGTCGCGACGCTCTGCATCTGCATCGTGTTCGTGCCGGTCTTTTTCCTCAGCGGCGTCGCGAAATACCTCTTCCAGCCCCTGGCGATGGCGGTCATTTTCGCCATGCTCGCCTCCTATCTCCTCTCGCGCACGGTCATTCCCACCCTGGCGAAATTCTTCCTGCGCCACCACGAGCACGAGGGCGAGGGCAGGCACTCCGGTTTCTTCGGCCGGATTCACGACCGGTTTAACGACAGCTTCGAAAACCTCCGCGATTTCTACACCGACCTGCTCCGCAAGGCGCTCGACCACCGCGGCGCGGTTCTTTTCATCATGACCTGCCTCGTGATCGTGTCGCTCGTCGGCGCGCTCTTCCTCGGGTGGGACTTTTTCCCCGCCGTCGACGCCGGCCAGATCCGCCTCCACGTGCGCGCACCCGCCGGCACGCGCATCGAGGCCACCACCGGCCGCTTCATCCAGGTGGGCGGCGCGATCCGGAAGGTCATCCCCGCCGATGAAATCCA
>DASZPK010000699.1:0-2683 GCA_035550335.1 Chthoniobacteraceae bacterium
CTCCACGCTTTACGGGATGAAAGTTTCGCTCCGGGGCATCGAGCTGTCGCGCGAGGCGGCCAATTCCACCTACGCCATGTGCTCGCTCATCGCAGACAACGTGGGCTGCGCGCTTTTCTCCACCTTTTTCGAGTGCCTCGATGCTCGCGTGGGATTTTCCGATGCCGACGTGCTCACGCTGGGCTGCGATTACCAGGAGGGTGTGTTCTGGGCGCTGAATCTCGCCGCGTGGATGCGGTCGCGCGGCTCCACGGCGCACATCTGCATCGCGCGCCACGGTTTTGAAAACTTCTCGCTGCTCCACCACATCGACCGGCTCGTGCAAAACGAATGGTTCTTCGGCCTGGTTGACTCGGTGATCCTGCACGACGAGGAATTGCCCTCGACGCTCGCCGCGCTCGCCCGCGCGCTAAATGATGGCAACCTCGAAGGGCTGGACAACATCGCCATCAAGCCGAAGGAGGGCGCGCCCCGCGTTTTGCCATTGCGACCCGGCGCGGCGGGCGGGAAACGGCGCGCCCCGGCGGAGTATCACATCCCGCATGATTATTTTCAGTCGATGGATGTGCCGCTCGAAAACATTGTTTACAGCATGTGCATGGTGCGGAACAAATGCTTCTATAAAAAATGCACCTTCTGCGTGCAAATCACGAAGCACCTGTCCGATGCGGCGTTCGAGCCCTCGACGGAGACCGAGCGCGCGATCGCCGCTTGCGATGAAGTTGTGCGCCATGGGGTGCGGCTCGTCAATTTCATGGACGAGGCGATGCGCCCCGTCGATCTGCGGCGCTTTTCGGAAGCCCTCCTCGACCGCAAAATCCCGGTGCGCTGGGTGGGGCGGATGATTGCAGCGGCGCATCCCGACGAGGCGACCCTGCGCCTCATGCACGAGGCTGGCTGTGTGGAGATTCTTTTCGGCATCGAATCGTTCGAACCTGCCGTGCTGCGCGGGATGGGAAAAATCAGCGGGCGGCGCGAGACCTCCGACGAGACGCTCGGGATGATCCGCTCGTATCTCGACGCGGGGATGTTTGTCATCCTGAGCATGATTTACGATTTCCCGGCGGAAAACGCCGCAGCGCGCGCCACGACACGCGCCCTCGCGGGGCAAATCGCCGACCCATCGCGCATCGCTTACATTTTCAATCGTTTTGCATTGTTTGACACCTCACAGGTCTTCAAAGACCCGGCGCGGTTCGGCATCGGCGCGGTCGAGGAGCGCCCGGCCCACAACGACATCCAATACGCCTTCGCCTACAGCCGGCATTCCGATCCGGAACCGGTGACAGCGCAGGAAATCACCGACTACCAGGCGCTGAAATTCGGCATCGCCCCGCAACGGCACGCGGCGCTCGTTGCTCGGCGCGGCGCGGCGTTGCTCGATATGGCGCACTCGCTGGATTACAACTCCATCGGGTTCGTCCACCGCGTCGCCCGCAATACGACGTTGCTTGCCAGCTTGCTGGAGATGGAATCCGTTTAGGAGACGGCGTTTCGCCCTCTCATCAGCGGCGGTGAAAAACTTTCCGCTTTTGAATCCGTTTCACGTCTAATCCCCATGAACCGTTTTCCAAAAACACTGCTCACCGCAACTTTATCCGCAGTAGCATTGCTGCTGCTCGCCGTTTCCGCAACGCTCGCCCAAAACCCGGCGGCTCCCGCTGCCCCAGTAGCCGCACCCGCTCCATCCGCCTCCCCTTCCCCGTCACCCGCAGCCACGCCTGCCCCTGCTGCATCGCCAGCGCCAAGCCCTTCCTCATCGTCGGATGACGACGATTTCGAGAAGGAAATCAAAGCGGCACGCTGCAACTAGCGTGCGTCTTATTTTGCCGTTCCCACGCCGAGGCCGGCGAGCGCCTTGCGCACATCGTCGCCCTGCTTGGCGGTTGAGGCATTCAGGTCGAGCCAGGCGATTTTGCCATCCTTGATGATGAACGATTGGCGCTTGGCAAACTTGCCCAGGAGCGGAACGCCAAACGCCTTTGCCACCGCACCGTCGGTATCGGCGATCAAGGTGAACGGGAGCTTGTATTTGTCCTGGAACTTTTTCTGGTCGCCGCTGTTGTCCTCGCTCACGCCGATGACCTGGACACCCAGCGCCGTGAGGTC
This sequence comes from Chthoniobacteraceae bacterium, assembly GCA_035550335.1. Lineage (GTDB taxonomy): Bacteria > Verrucomicrobiota > Verrucomicrobiia > Chthoniobacterales > Chthoniobacteraceae > DASZPK01. The sequence goes on from DASZPK010000699.1 coordinate 2,110, forward strand.
GGCATACGAATCGCGCAGGCTGCACGCCTCGGCGGTGCAGCCCGGCGTATCGGCCTTCGGGTAGAAATAGACGAGCGTGACTCCCTTTTTATAGACATCGGCAAAGGAGACCTGCCCGCCATCCTGGTTGGTGGCGGTCGGCGCAGGCGCATCCGAACCGGTGTCGAGCGCATTGGCCGGGGGAAGAATGCCGAAGAAAGTGAGAAGGCCCATGAGGATGCAGAATGCCGGGAGAGATTTTCTTTTCATAATGCAAAGATACGGAATTGGAAAGCGTTCGGTTGCAATATAAACGCGGCCTGATGCACGATGGGACCACACACCGACCATGAATGCAGTCCGCCCGAAATTCGATGTAGTCACCATCACCCTCAACCCCGCCATTGATCTCACGATCTCAATTCCCGATTTCAAATCCGGCGCTGTCAATCGGGTGACGGACTCGCATTCCTATCCCGGCGGCAAGGGCGTGAACGTGGCGGACGAACTCGCGCGCGACGGCTTCCGCGTGGCGGCCACCGGTTTTTTGGGGCGGGAGAATTGCGGGGACTTCGAGGCGTTATTCAAGGAGCGC
>DASZPK010000700.1:0-2782 GCA_035550335.1 Chthoniobacteraceae bacterium
ATGCGGAAAAGGCGCTGGTGACGATGGGATCGCCCTGCGGCACCGGCGCGTGCGTGGCCATCAGCCGGACGCCTGCCTTGGTCCGGTAGATGCGCCAGCCCCAGCCGGGGCGTGTTTGCAGCCATTCCGTGGCCAGGGAGAGAATTTTTTCATCGAAGGAGGGTTGCGCGGCTTTGTCCTTCTTTTTGCCGAAAAGTTTGGAGAACAGCCCCGGCTTCGCATAAGGCTCGTCGACATCCACAAACATCAGGTTAACGGTGTTTAACACGAGGCAGCCGGCGGTGTTGTGCGAAAGCACGGCCACCTGCGTTCCCCGCGGATCATGGAATTCGCGCATCACCTCCTCGCGGAAAGGCCGGTTGGGGTAACCATATTCCGTGTCCACGCTCGGCTTGCGTTCGCCGCGCGCGAGCCATTCGCGTATCAACTGCACGCGGCGCCCGGCGTTTTGCATTGCGTCCTCGGGGCTTGTGTCCGACCAGCCCCATGCAAGCAAGGAGCCATCCGCCGCCTTTTTCCAGAATTTGGGAAAATGCATTGCGCGTGTGTATAACAGGCCGCGCGGCGACTTGCGAGCGGGGATTATTTTGCCTTGCGGCGGTCGGAATATTTGAGGCCCTTCGGCAGCGCTTTCAGCGCTTCGGCCAGCCGGCGGGCGCGCGTTTCCTCCTGCTTCGCGGAGGAGAGCCACGCGGTGTATTCGCGCTGGTAGCTCGGCGCGAGTGATTGAAAGCCCGCTGCCGCCTTCGGATTTTCCTTGAGCGCTTTTTTGAAGAAGGCGGGCATCGGCATTGGTTTGCGCGGCGCCGGGGGAGGAGGCGGTATCATTGGGTTGGCGTCGAGTGCGACCGCGGCGTGGAGCAGCGTGCGCAGGGCAGCCTGGTTGAACCCTTCCAGCTTCGTAATGCGGATGGCGCGCATGTGGGAGCCGGTCCCTTGGTTGAAAAGGCCCGCAGGGTCAGGCAGTTCCGTCCCGCGGAAAAAGAAGACGGTCGCGTGTTTCTTGAACGCCCCGATGGCGCACACTTGTTTGACACCCTTGTAACACGGCATTCCCCACTTGAGCGATTCGCCGAGGTCGGGCTCCCAGCGAAAAATCCATTCGCGCAACTGCTCGCAGACCGGGCGCGAGAACTCCGGGAGATTCGCGAGCCAGTCGTCGCTTTTTTTCACGGGCGGCTTGCGCCAGTCTTTGACTAATCCGGGCATAGATCAAATCATCCTACCATTTCAGAGCGGAAGCGGGAGGAGCAATGTTTTCAAATTTCTGGTTGTTGAGGTCGATGAGTTCAATTGCCGATTCAAATCCAGTCTGGCGGTGCCTTTGACGGAATATTTTCCCGTTGCGCGCGTAGAGCAGATCGCCTCTCTTGTCCCAGTCCGCCCAATCTGCGTCCATTGCCGGGAGCCCGCCGCGGTCATTTGGCAGGACTTGGTAACCCATTTGATACCAGCCTCGCTTTCCATTCGATGCCAAGCCGCGGATTCCCATTTCCAATAGGAGGGGTTTTTTCGGGTGGGGTTTTGTCCATGTCTCAGGCGGGTCGAACTGCCAGCCTAATTGCCAGCCAGATTTGTGCATGCGACGTCCCCTGTTCACAAACGTCCAGCCGTCGCGCTGCAGGATGCTATTCCACATCGGCGAATCCTCCCCTTTTTGGTTGAGCAGGCCGGCAATGCGGATTTTTTTCAAATGGAAACCCGGGGCGAGTTCGGCTTGATAGGGCTCATGGTCGAGAATAATGGAGTGATTCGTTAGAAACTGTCCGCCGCCATTCCAGCAATCGCCCTTCGGCCACATCGCAAGCGCGGTGAGATACGGCGGCTTGCTGATTGCCGTCCATGTGGGCAAATGTTGGCGGGATTGCTTTGAGGCGAAATAAATGAGCAGGCTGCCATCCGGCGAGAGATCGCAGCGCCGCTCGTAGATGCGCCCCTTAAACCACTGGCCGCCGTGAAAGGCGTCGTTGCGCAAATTCCACTTGAGCAGCCGCACCTGGCCGGATGGGCCGCGCCGGAAGACTGCCGCGAAAGAGGCCTCGCGTGCGAGGATGACCCATATGCGCGGAGCGGTCTTGCGTTGCGGTTCCACGGCTTAGCCAAGCAGTGTTTTTGCGTGCGCGAGCGCCTTGTCGAGTTTCGCGGCGTCCTTGCCGCCGCCGCGGGCGTTGTCGGGCTTGCCGCCGCCTTTGCCGCCGACGATGGGGGCGATCTGCTGGATGATTTTTCCGGCCTGCGCTTTCGCGGTGAAATCGGGGGTCACGCTCGCAACCAGCGCCACCGCGCCGTTTGCCGCGCCGCCGAGGACGATCACGCCCTTGAACGAGCCCTTGAGCGCGTCGGCCACGGTTTGCAGCGTGTCGCCGTCGGCGGAGCCGAGGTTTGCGATGATCGCGGGGATGCCGTTGATGGTCTCGGCGCGGGCGAGCAATTCCTTCGCGTTGCTGCGCGGACTTGAGCGCTTTTTCCAGCGCCTTCTGTTCGGCGAGCAGGACGTCGAGTTTCTTTTCGAGCTCGCCGAGAGGGGCGTTGAGTTTCGTCGCGAGGACCTTCAGGCGCTCGGCATCCGTCGTTGCGAAATCGTAAGCATTCAGGCCCGCCACCGCCTCGATGCGACGCACGCCCGCGGCGATGGCCGACTCGGCGACGATGCGGAACAAGCCGATCTCGCCCGTCGCGCGCGTGTGCGTGCCCGCGCAGAGTTCCATCGAGTAGCCGTCGAGCTTGCCGGCGCTGCCGCCGATCTGCACCACGCGCACGATGTCGCCGTATTTGTCGCCGA
>DASZPK010000701.1:0-3452 GCA_035550335.1 Chthoniobacteraceae bacterium
CCCGGGCTTCACGTCCTGCGGGTTTTTCAGCCAGCGGTGGAGATTTTCCGGCGTGTTTTTGGAAATGCCGCTGCCGAAATCCAGGCGGCTGGCAAAATGCGTGAGATCGGGGCCGAACTCCACGCGCCCGCCCGCCGGGCCCCCTTTGTTTGCGATTGTGTGACAACTGGTGCAACTCATCGACCGGTAAAGCGCTTCGCCGTTCGCCTCCGGCGTGGCCGGCGCCGGCTCTGGCGCGGGCTGGAGCTGCGACTTCTGCCACTCGTCGAATTTATCGGGGTCTTCCGCGATCACCTTGAACCGCATCCACGCGTGCTGCGTGCCGCAGAACTCCGAACAGACGCCGAGATAAGTGCCCGGCGTGTCAGCCTCGATCCAGATATGGTTCGGCTGCCCGGGGACAGTCGTCATCTTCCGTGTCAACTCCGCCACCCAGAATTCGTGCAGCACATCCGCGGATTTCAGCAGCACGGCGATCGGCTTGTGCGTCGGGATATGGATTTCGTTCGCCGTGATCACGCCCGATTTCGGATATTGCGCCTCCCACCACCATTGGTGGCCGGTCACGACGAGATCGGGGTCCGCCGGCGGGGCCGGATCGGCGACGCCCATCGTGCGCACGGTGAGCGTGAAAAGAAAAATCACGATCACGAGCGGGATCGCCGTCCAGACGATTTCCACCGTTTTGTTCCCCGCGCTCTGCTTCGGGTCGGCTTCCCCTTCGCGCCACCGGTATCGCATCATCGCAAACAGGATGATCCCCGCGACAACCAGAAAAATCGCGGTGCAAACGATGGTCACGATCCAGCCCAAGGTCACCCCTGATTGCGTTCCCGGCGCCTGCGGATTGAATACCGTCAGCGTGTCGGCAATCACCAATTGCGATAGCGCTTCCATCGCCGGAAAGCGTAAAAGGCGGGGGGTGAAAATCAATCTCAAACGCCGGGAAAAGCTTTCCTTATCTTGTCCTCAACCCGGCACAATTTTGTCTTATTGCCGGTCTCTGTGATCGAGCCTGCGGTCGAGTTCCATCGCGGTGCCGATGAGGCCGAGGTGCGTATAGGCCTGCGGGAAATTCCCGAGGTGCTCGCCGCACGGGCCGAGTTCCTCGGCGTAAAGGCCGAGATGGTTTGCGTAGCCGAGCATTTTTTCAAAAAGGAGGCGCGCCTGCTCCACGTTGCCGGCGCGCGCGAGGCATTCGATGTTCCAGAACGAGCAGATGCAGAAGGTCCCTTCCTCCGGCGAGTGCGCGGCAGACCGTTTACCATGTTTCTCGTACCGATAAACAAGCGTATCGCTCATGAGCCGCTCCTGCATCACCTTGTGCGTGGAGACCCAGCGCGAATCGGTGGGGCCGATGAAACCGGTGAGCGGCATCTGCAGGTTTGCGGAATCGAGCAACCGCGAGCCGGGCGACTGCACGAACGCTTTCTCCCGCGGGTTCCAGAACGCCTTGAGGATGTGCTTGTAAATCGTGTTGCGCGCCGAGATCCATTTCAGCACGGGGTAGGGGAGCGAACGCCGGTGCCCGAGTCGGATGCCGCTGTCGAGCGCCTGCCAGCACATCAATTCGGAATAAAGAAACCGCCGGTGATACTCGCGGTATTCCCAGATGCCGGAGCCTTTTTTGCGCCAGTTTTTGGTCGCCCAGGTGATGATCCGCGAGAGGTGGTCCCACATCTCATTGGAGATCGGGCCGATCTCGCTGTCGTAGAGCAGGGCGGTGTTCACCAGCTCGCCGCAGATGTCGATTTGCGATTGCTCGAACGCCGCGTTGCCGATGCGCACGGGGCTGGAGCCGCGGTAGCCTTCCATGTTCCGCAGCGATGACTCGCGCAAATCGCGCCGGCCATCGATCCCATACATCACTTGCAAATTTCCCGTGTCGGCGATCTCGCGGCAGCGGTCCTCCATCCACGCCATGAAGGCGGTGGCCTCCTCCCGGTAGCCGAGCGCCATGAGCGAGTTGATTGTAAAACAAGCGTCGCGAATCCACGTGTAGCGGTAGTCCCAGTTCTTCGGGCCGCCGGGGATCTCCGGCAGGCCGAAAGTGGGGGCGGCGACCAGCGAGCCGAATTCGCGCGAGATGCAGAGCTTGAGCGTGAGCGCCGAGCGGTTCACCACCTCGCGCCAGCGCCCGGAGTAAGTGCAGCGGTCCATCCACCGCTGCCAGAAATTGAGCGTCTCCTTGAACAACTGCGTGAGAAATTCCCGCGAATCGCACGCCGTCTCCGTGCGCGGCTGCGCCTCCTCGAGCACGAACAGCGCGCTCGCGCCCGCGCGCAGCGTGAATTCCGCGACCGCAGCCCCCGCGTGCAGTTTAACGGGTGTTTCACTCACGAGCCGCAGCGCCGTCCTGTCCCTCCCGCTGGAAATGAACGCCACCTCGTGGCCGCTCCTGCGCTCGATGCGGTGCTCCGCCCGCGCGTAATTGAAATGCGGCTTGCACGTCATCTTGAAACGCACCTCGCCCCGCACGGTTTTCGCCCGGCGCACCAGGCGCGTGGGGACATTGGCCGCCGCCGGCACCGGCATGAAATCCGACACCTCCGCCATGCCTTCGTCGGAGAAAAAGCGGGTCAGTAGGATGCACGAATCCGGCAGATACATTTGCTTCCGGCTCTGGTGGTCGAATTGCGGCGCGAGCTGGAAACGGCCCCCGTGCCTGTCATCGAGCAGCGACGCAAAGACCGTGGGCGAATCGAAGCGCGGGAAGCACATGAAATCGATCGTTCCGTCCATTCCCACGAGGGCGGCGGTGCGCAGGTCCCCGATCACCCCGTGGTTTTCAATCGGCTGATAGCTCATCCGCAACTGAATCGTGCCAAGCGCCTTGCGTGGTGTTACTTTTTTTGCACGCCAGGGGGAAGTGAGGAGTGAAAGTGGAGAGTTGAAAAATGGAAAACGCGCCCGATTTTGCCCGGAGCATTTCACTTTCCACTTTCACTTTCACTCGTTACGTTGCGGGCGAGTGAACAGCCATCCTTCCGACATCCCCGCCAAAGCCGCCGCGCCAGTTGACCTCGAAATCAAGGATGCCCAGCTCATTTTCGGCGACGTGTGGAAACAACTCGCGCACGATTATGGCCGCGAGAACCTCCGCTTCCCGCGCGAGCTCATCCTCGTGGGCGGCGCGCCCGGAGCGGGCAAGGGGACCAATACCGATTTCATCCGCCGCCTGCGGGACATCACCGCCCCGCCCATCGTGGTGAGCGAGCTGCTCGACAGCGCGGAAGCGCGCAAGATCAAGGCTCGCGGCGGCATGGTCGGCGACCGCGAGGTGATCAGCCTGCTCTTCCGCAAGCTCCTCGAGCCCGAGTTTCAAAACGGCGCGCTCATCGACGGCTTCCCGCGCACGAAGGTGCAGGTCGAGTGCCTGAAAATGCTGCACGACGAGATGATCGTCCTGCGCCGCGAATTCGCCGGCACGCCGCTCGCCGTTTATTTCAAGC
>DASZPK010000702.1:0-1631 GCA_035550335.1 Chthoniobacteraceae bacterium
CATCGGCACGCCATGGCAAAAATGGGAAATTCTCGTCGCGACAGTCGATGAGTTTATCTACAAAGTGCAAGCGGGCAGGATCATCAGCGCGGACGACCAGGCGAACCTTGGCGAGATCCTCTCCCTCCTTGCCTTCTGCAAATCCGTTTACGGAGAACCCGCGAATGGAAAAAATGGCATCTACGTGTGGGACACCAGCGAAGGAAACATTGTTTTACACATCGAAAAACTCCAACGGCTGCAACTCGGAGTCACCATCACCGCAACCTCGAAAAACACCGTCTTTTTCGAGCGACTATCGTCAGGGCAACGCCACCACGATCCGCTCGGTCCCGCACCGGTCACCCCCGCGCAAAGGCCAAGGCTCAATGCCGTCGAACACTACCTGCGCCAAACGGAACTCCACGCCGGACCTGAAAAGCCGGAGTCAGACGGCGCATTCGCCTTCGCGGCAAAATTCATTTTCAACCTGGCGGTGGGACTTTTCTTCGCTTATGCCGCCGGAAGATTCATCGGTCTTTTCTGGCCTCTCTGGGGCTACCCCGTGACATTGATGCTGGCTGCGTTTTGGATCCTCTCATCGGCGCGCCGGCTGAGGGAAAGATGGGCAGGTAAAATTTAATTTCCCCGCCGCGGAAACCCCGCCGCTTTCGCCCCCGCCGCCTGCTTGCGCAGCATCTCCACCATCAGCGCATGGCGCTCGCTCGGCGTGGCCTTGTCATAAACCGCCTCCGCCTGCGGAAGCGTGAGGTGTGTAAACATCGTTTGCAACGGCGTCTGCTGCGCCTCCTTCACGAGCTGCGTGTATTGGCGCGCCGTGATCTGCCCGGCGCCGAGCAGGTGCGACGCCGTGCTGTAGTCCCCGTTGCGCATCGCCCGCAGCGCCTGCGCCCGCGCCTCGCTCGCGTCCGCCTGCTCCTGCGTCTTCACCCGGTTCCCCATGTTGGCGCTCATGAATTCCGTCGCGAGATTCTCCGCGGCGGTTTTCTTGATGCTCGCCGGGGCCGGCGTCACCCCGAAAAACGGCGCGACCTTCATCGCAGTCCCCTCGCCGCTCTTCGCCATCTGCTGCTCCCCGCGCGCCGCAAACGGCGTGAACGCCCCGGCCACATGCTTCGCCACCTGGAGCGCCTGTTTGCCGGCATTCGCCTGCGGGTCGCGGATCTGCGTCCCGTAGAAATCCTCGTTGTGCAGCAGCTCGCCCACGAGCCCCAACACCGGCGAAAGCTTGTGCGACACCGTGGCGATCGGGTCGTGCCCATAGGCATAGACGTCCTTCATGTAGCCCGGCAAGCTCACCCGCTGATCGCGCCCGTTCTCGTCCTTCGTGCCGGTGCGCGGGAAAAAATAATCGCGCAACTCCTGCGGCCAATCCCCCGTGAGCGTTTTCTGCGCCAGCGCGCCGATCACCCCGGTCAGCACAGGCAGCGCGAGCGTGTAGGCCATCGAATACGGGTTCACGTCCACCTTCGCGCCGCGCACCTTGGCCGTGGCAAACCTGCCCCAGTCAATCGCGCCCCCCCCGAGTTCGCGCAGCGTGCCGATGTTCCACCCCACGCTGCGCGTCGTGGCCATGAGGATGTCCTTGGTCATCTTGTTCCAGTGCAGGTTGTCGTAGACCATCTGCCCCA
>DASZPK010000703.1:0-3289 GCA_035550335.1 Chthoniobacteraceae bacterium
CGGCGGGGAGGGTGGTGAACCCGATCTGGTTGTTCACGATCACGTGGATCGTGCCGCCGACCTTGTAGCCGGGGAGTTGCGAGAGGTTCAGCACCTCGGAGACGATCCCCTGGCCCGCGAAGGCCGCGTCGCCGTGGATCAAAATCGGCAGCACCTTCTTGCGCTCTTCGCGGTCGAGCATGATCCGCTGGCGCGCGCGCGTCATCCCGAGCACGACCGGGTCCACCGCCTCGAGGTGGCTCGGGTTTGCCGCAAGCCGGATGCCGATGGCGTAGCCCGCTTCGGTGCTGCGCTTCGTCTGGTAACCGAGGTGGTATTTCACGTCGCCGTCGCCGCCCACCAGCTCCGGGATGTAGTTTTCCGAGAACTGCGCGAACATCGCCGTGAGCGGTTTCTTCAAAAAATTCGCGATCACGTTGAGGCGCCCGCGGTGCGCCATCCCCATCACAATGTCCTGCACGCCGTGGATGGAACAATCGACCAGGATCGCGTTCAAAATCACCGAGAGGGACTCGCCCCCCTCGAGCCCGAACCGCTTCTGCCCCACGTAGCGCGTATGAAGGAACCGCTCGAAACTCTCCGCCTCCATCAACTCCCCGAGGATCACCTTTTGCGTTTTTTGCGAGAGCCCGAAATCCGGCTGGCGAAATTCCACCCGCTCGCGCACCCATTCGCGCACGCGCGGATTCTGGATGTGCATGTATTCCACGCCGATGGTGTCCGCGTAGATCGCCCGCAGCGAATCGATCATGTCGCGCAGCTTCATCGCCTCCCCGCGCCTGTAAAACTTTGATGACACAACCGTATCGAGGTCGCCTTCCGAAAAGCCGAGCGCCTCGAGGCTCAAGAGCGGCTGCTCCGGCGCTTGCAAACTCAACGGGTCGAGCTTCGCGATGGTGTGCCCGAGCGTCCGGTAGGCGTACACCAACCCCTCCACGCGCGTCTCCAGCGGCAGCTCGCCCAGCGGCGTGCGCGGCGCGCCCTTGGCGGCGGCTTGGGCTTGGGCCCCGTTGGTTTTCTGGCTCCCTAGCTCGAACCCCTCGAAAAACGCCGACCAGCTTTTATCGACCGAGTCGGGGTCCTGTTTCCATCGCGCGTAATTTTCATCCAGAAGGTCAAGATTGTATCGGTTTGCAAAAGTTGTGCTCATCTATTTTTCGTCCTCAAGTCCGCTCCCTGGCAGGGGAAGTAATGTAAGCACACGTTCCCGCGCGCGTCGAGGGGGGATGTTTCGGTATTGATAGCGATTTTAGTTTGAGCATTTTCCGGGCTGAAGTGTCTTATTTGGAGTCACATTACACCTATGAACTGTGCATTGACCCCTTCCAAATTCCGCCGATCCCTCGCTTTGGCGCTCCCCCTCTCGCTTTTGGTGGCCTCGACTTCCTTCTCCGCCCCGGTCACGCCCGAAACGCCGGCTGACCCCGCTTCCGAGCCCGCCGTCATCGCCGTCAACAAGACCTGGCCGGCCGTCGTTAACATCAACACCGAGCGGATCATCCACCGCACGGTGCAGGACCCGGTCGACATCCTTTTCAACCAGTTCTACGGCGCGCAGGTCCGCCCGGGACGCCAGGTAAGCCAGAAACTCACCAGCCTCGGCTCCGGGTTCATCGTCGACCCGGCGGGCTACATCGTTACGAACCAGCATGTGGTCGAACGCGCAGCGGACATGCAAATCCACGTCACCACCACCGACGGCAAGACCTACGAGGCCAAATACATCGCCGGCGATTCCAAGGCCGACCTCGCGCTCATCAAGATCGAGGGCGCCGGGCCGTTCCCCTCCATCAGCCTCACCGATCTCTCGCCCAATCTCCTCGGCGAAACCGTCCTCGCCCTCGGCAACCCGCTCGGCTACGGCGCTTCCGTGAGCCGCGGCATCCTGAGCGCGCAGCACCGCGACATCTCGGTCGAGGACATCGAATACAAAAACCTCCTCCAGACTGACGCCGCCATCAATCCCGGCAACAGCGGCGGCCCGCTTATCGACATCTCCGGCAAGCTCATCGGCATGAGCTCCGTGAAAATGGCGTTCACCCCGCAGGGCGTGCCGACGCAGGGCCTCGGCTTCGCCATTCCCGCATCCGTCGTGCGCGACAAGGTCGAGGAATTCAAACACCCGCCGAAAATCACCGCCACCGTCACCAGCGAATCCGCGCTGCATCGCTGCTTCGGCATCAATGCGCAGGATCTGACCGACGATCTCACCACCGCCTTCGGTTACGCCCCCGGCATGGGCGTGCTCATCTCCGATGTCGAGGACGGCAGCCCCGCCGCCGATGCCGGAATCAAAAGGGGGCTTGTCATTTACAAAATCGGGCGTTATGACATCACCTCTTCCAAGCAGATCGAGGATTTGCTGGAGAATGTAAAGCCGGGCACGGATGCGGTCTTTACGGTGGGCGTTGTGCGCCAGATCGGGGGACGCCGGCTGGCGCAAGTGCAGAACGTCTCGCTCACCGCAAAGTAGCGGCGGGCCCGCCGCCCAGACCGCTGCTTCCCCGATGACGACACGATGATCAAAGTTGAAAACCTGACCAAACGATACGCGGGCGTCACCGCGGTCAATAATATCAGCTTCGAAGTCGGCAAGGGCGAAATCGTCGGGTTTCTGGGACCCAATGGTGCGGGCAAAAGCACCACCATGCGCATCCTTTCGAGCTTCATGCCGGCCACCTCGGGGCGCGCCTCCATCGCGGGGTTCGATGTCTTCGAGCATTCCCTCGAGGCCCGCGCCAAGCTCGGCTACATGCCGGAGAACGTCCCGCTCTACACCGACATGCGCGTAACCGAATACCTCACCTACCGCGCCGCGCTCAAGGGCGTGCGCGGCAGCCGCGTCCGCGAACGCGTGGGCGACGTGAAGGAGCTCTGCAATCTCAAGGAAGTCGAAAACAAGGTCATCGACACGCTTTCCAAGGGCTACCGCCAGCGCGTCGGCCTTGCCGATGCGCTCGTGCACGACCCCGAGTTGCTCATTCTCGACGAGCCGACCATCGGCCTCGACCCGAACCAGATCCGCCAGGTGCGCGAGCTCATCAAGAACCTCGGCAAACGCCACACCATCCTCCTTTCCACCCACATCCTGCCCGAGGTCGAGATGACCTGCAGCCGCGTGATCATCATCAACAAGGGCCGCATCGAGGCCTCCGACACCCCGCAAAACCTCCTCGGCCAGATGCGCGCCTCCGGCGGCGTCCGATTCGAGGCGAAGACCGGCGCGGACGACGGCGTTCAACAACTGAATAACATCGTCGGCGTGAAGGATGCCACCGTCACCAAGGAG
>DASZPK010000704.1:0-5469 GCA_035550335.1 Chthoniobacteraceae bacterium
TTTGCCGCCCTCCCCCCGGGGGGAGGGCCCGCGGGGCGCGCGGGACCCCGCAAACGCGGACAGGTATTTTACAAAGTAACACAACCGCTCAAGCGCGCGCCGGCGTGTTCCACCAGTTCGAGAGCCGCGCGGCCGGGACGGCCGGGATCGCGAGGCCGGCCTCGGCATAATGCGAGGTGTCGTTAAACAATGTGAGACGCGCGCGCGCCGGGCCCTTGAAATCGACGATGTTCAGCGCCGCTGGGCTCTGGTCGAGATTGTCGCGGTAGCGGCGTGGGTCGAACCCCAGCAGGGAGCTGAGCAGGAGGCGGATGGTCGCCTTGTGCGAAACCAGGAGCACGCATTCGTCTGGGTGCGCCCGTACGATTTCGAGGAGCACCGGGAGCGCGCGCGCGGTGACGGCCAGCCCGCTCTCTCCGCCGGGCGGCGCGAAGGTGTACGGATCGAGGTCCCACTCGGCGGCCTCGCCGGGAAACCGTTCCCCGACCTCCTGCCGGGTGAGCCCTTCCCAATGGCCGTGCGATATTTCGCGCAAACCTTCGCGCTGTTGAACATCGAGGGCGTGCGGATGCGCGAGGATGCGCGCGGTCTCCATGGTGCGGTCCATCGGCGAGGCGTAGACGGCGGCGATCTTCCCGGTCGCCAGCCGTTGGGAAAGCCGGCCCGCCTGCTCGCGCCCTTCGGGCGAGAGGGGGATGTTCGTCTCACCGGCAAAGCGGTCCTCCGCTGTGAGGAGGGTTGCGCCATGGCGCACGAGGAAGATGCGGGTGGTGGCGTTCATGAGGTCGGCGTGACGAGGGATGAAACCATCTGTTTCGCAAAAAGGTCAAGCCCGCTCTCGCCGCCCGCTGTGTTTAACAGGATGTTACAAGTACGGCGGTCCGCCCGTTGCTTCATGGTTTTGACCCGGCGGCATCCGCGAATGGCGCGACTTCGGGCACGGCCACGACCAGGCGCTGGAGGCGTTCCTCAATGAAAATATCCGGCTTTTCCGCGAGCACGGTCTCTCCCAGCGCTTTTTCCAAGCCTTGATATGTGGAGGGCCAGAAATAAGTGACCCGCGAGAAGCTTTGTGCGTAATAGGGTGCAAGCGCCATGGTATAGGAGTCGCAAAACACGACCGCGCGCGGCTCGTTTGCAGGGTGTGGCATTTGCACCGTGTAAGGATGGTTTGCGACATAGGGCCGCAGTTCAAATGCATTGATGACCCCCGGGGAGGCGGGCGCCAGTTTCGGCCCGGTGAGGATTGTGAAAGCCGGCAGGCCGGCCAAATCGGCAATATCATGCATTTCTTCCTTGGCGAACACCACGCGGTAATCGTTTCGCGGGATCGCTTTCAAGTTGGGGACCTCGTCCGAGAGGCGGCGGATGATTTCCTGGTATCCGTAAAATGCCCCGAGGCTGTTCCAATGAGTGTCCTGCTTGTAATAGATCGGCGCCTGCTCCCGGCGTTTGCCGGCAAGCACGGCCTCCCTCAGCGAGAGGATGTCCACCGGCGAATGGGTTTCCTTGAGATAGCGGACCAATTGGTCCACCGGCAATTCCGCGGGCGGCGTCCCCGCCTTGGACGGCAGGAATTCCGGGTAAATGGAATCCTTGTCGGGCGGAACCACGAACAAGTATTTGATTCCCCGGGCGGCGAGCCACCGCTGGCGGCCCTCGAGATATTCCTTCCATCCCGCAAGTTGCTTTGCGTCGAATGATTGCGTGAAAAGCGGCGGATCCATTTTCAAATAAAGCCAGCCCTCTTTTCCAATCATGACGCGATCGGAGTCGCCGAACCCCCTTACCTTGATGACAGCACCGGCTTCCAGCAGCACGGCGCGGAAGCCGAAGTGATCGCCGTACCAGGCGTCGAACTTGCCGGGGAAAAACCTGACCTGCGACCTGAATCCCCCTGCAACGATGGGTGCGGGGGCCAGTATCCTTTTCTCGATGAACGAGGTATCCGGCTCGCCAAAAAAATGTTGTTTTACAAACGGTGACACAATCCCCGCGACGAAAAGGAGTGCCAGCACCGCGGCCTCCAACGGGTGGAATTTGGGCACGCCCGCCATCCCCGGGGGCGAATGCGGATGTTTGACACCGGGGGGTTCCGCGCTCAAGGAAGGCCCTCCCCGGCATTGCCGTGTTCGTCGAAGAGGACATTGTTCCGAGGCACCACGGGGATGAACCGCTGGATGCGCTCCTCGATGAAGACGGCCGGTTTCTCCTCGATCACGGCGTCCCGCATTTGCCGTTCGACGTTGCCCTTCATTTCCAGCGGCCAGAAGTAGGCGACCTGCGAGAAGCTCCGCTCGAAATAGGGCGCGAGCGGCCTGCTGAAGGAATCGCACAACATCACCGCCCGTGGAAGATTGCTGTGAGTTGGGTTCGAGATCGTGACCGGGTAATCGGCATCCTTCGGCACGGGCAACTGCGGCGGGTCGCCGGCTTCGGGAACGATGGGCCGGAGGAACGGGCCGCTGGCCGTCGCGAAATCGGGAAGCCCCGCCGAGTCGGCGATGTCCCGCTTGTCATCCTTCACGACGGAAAGGCCGTAGGCGGAGCGGGGCATCGCCTGCAACGCCGGGATTTCCGGCGCAAGATGATTGATGATTTCGCGGGAGCCGTAAAACGCCCCGAGGAAATTCCAGTGGGTGTCCTGCTTGTAATACAGGATGTGCGTCTCCGCGGTCCTGGCGGAGATCTCGGCTTCCCGCAGCGAGAGGACATCCACGGAGGAATGCGTTTCCTTGAGATAGCGGACGAGCTGGTCGATGGGAAGTTCGGCGGGCGGAGACCCCGCGCCGGAGGGGAGAAATTCCGGGTAGATGGTTTCCTTGTCGGGCGGCACGACGAACAAATATTTTACGCCGCGGGCGGCCAGCCATTGCCGGCGTTGCTCGAGGTAGGCTTTCCAAGCCGCGAGCGCGTCCCTGTCGAGGGATTGCTTGTAGAGCGGCGGATCCATTTTCAAGTAAAGCCAGCCCTCCTTCCCGACGATGGCGTTGTCCGATACGCCGAACCCCTCCACCTTGATCACCGCCCCGGTTTGCAACAGCGCGGCACGGAAGCCGAAATGGTCGCCGTACCAGGCGTCGAATCTGCCCGGGAAGAAATTGACCTGCGACCGGAATCCGCCGGGGAGAAACGGGGGCGGCGCGAGCATCCGGTTTTCCATGTTTGATGTGTCCGCGTCGCCGAAAAAACGTTGTTTTACAAAAGGCGCCGCGAGCCCGGCGCAGAATAGCAGCGCCAGCGCGGCGGCCTCGAGCGGGTGGAATTTGGGCGGGAGGACCATGCGCTAGAAACGGAAATAGATGAACGGGTTGTAGGTGCCCGATGCGAGTTGGATTGCGCACAGGACGAAGAGGACGGAAAGCGCCACGATCCTGCCAAGCGCCACGGGCACGTACAGGGCGGGAGCGCGGTTGGCAACCGACGAGACGATTTTCAAGACCGGCATCGAACCTGCCACGGCGGCGCACAATGCGGCCACGGTCGGTCCATCAAGATACATAGCGGGATTGGCGGCCGGGGCGTCGGCCGCGTGCCCGCCGCCGCACATGGCATGCAGGAAATCGAGCGCGTTCCCAAGGTCGTTCGAGCGGAAGAAAACCCAGCCGACGATGATGACCAGCAGCGCGTAGCCATGCCGGAGCGGAGCCCACACGCGGTCGAGCCAGGCCATCCATTTCTGCCGCTCGAGCACGAGGAAGGCGCCGTGCAGCATGCCCCAGATCACGAAGTTCCAGCTCGCCCCGTGCCAAAGTCCGCACAGGAAAAAAACGGTGACGAGATTCACGTAGGTGCGGAATGGCGAAACGCGGCTCCCCCCGAGCGGGATGTAAAGGTAATCGCGAAACCACGTGGAAAGGGAGATGTGCCAGCGCCGCCAGAATTCCTGGATCGAGCGGGAGATGTAGGGGTAGTTGAAATTCTCGACAAACTGGAACCCCAACATGTGTCCCAGCCCGATGGCCATGTCGGAATAGCCCGAGAAGTCGAAATAGATTTGCAGCGTGTAACAAATCGCTCCGAGCCACGCCACGCCCGCGGAGAGGCCGCCCGCGGGCAGGGTGAAGATCGTATCGGCCTTCACCGCCAGCAGGTTGGCGACAAGC
This sequence comes from Chthoniobacteraceae bacterium, assembly GCA_035550335.1. Taxonomy (GTDB): domain Bacteria; phylum Verrucomicrobiota; class Verrucomicrobiia; order Chthoniobacterales; family Chthoniobacteraceae; genus DASZPK01. Next base: position 4,107 of record DASZPK010000704.1, read on the forward strand.
ATTTTTTTCGAGAGACCGGTGACAAAGCGGATCACGCCATACGCGAAGCCGGAGAGCGTCTCGCGCCGCCGGTCGATCTGCTCCCCGATGTCGCGATAGCGGATGATCGGGCCCGCGATCAATTGCGGGAAAAGCGATTCGTAGAGGAAAAAGTTCAGGGGATTTTTTTGCACCCGCGCGTTGCCGCAGTAGACATCGACCACGTATGAGATCGCATGGAATGTGAAAAAGGAAATGCCGAACGGGAGATGGGTGTCGTGGATGCGGATGAGCGGCAGGTGCGCGGCGGCGAGGAGAGCGTTCAGGTTTGCCGCGAGGAAGCCGGAGTATTTGTAAAAGATGAGCAGTGCGAGATTGGCGGCGATGTTCGACCAGAGGAGCCATTTCACGTGACGCCACTCGCGGCACCAATGGATGACCAGCCCCGCGAAGAAATTCACGGTCATGGAAACCAGGAACACCACGACGAACATGTGCTCGCCCCAAGTGTAAAACAGGAGGCTCATCGCCAGCAGCCAGAAATTCCGCGCAAGCCGGGGAAGGATGAAATAGATCCCGAGCACAATTGGGAGGAATGCAAAAAGAAAAACAGGGGAGCTGAATACCATTAAATTATAACAGGGAGGAACGCCCTTCACATTTTATGGGCAGTACCCGGCGAGGCTGTCGATGATTTTTCGCAGCCGGGCATTGACGCTTTCCGGCGACAACCCGGCGCGCCGCCGGTGTTTAATAATGTTACACGCCCGCGGCGCGACTATTTCACGCTGACGGTTTTCACGTTCACAAACTCGCGGATGCCGAAGGAGGAAAGCTCGCGCCCGTGGCCGGAATCCTTGATGCCGCCGAAGGGCAGGCGCGGATCGGAGGCGACCTGTGCATTCACGAAACAGGAGCCGGCCTGGAGTTCGTGCGTGGCGATGCGCTCCCCGCGCGCGAGGTCGCGGGTGAACACCGCGGCGCCAAGGCCGAAGGGGGAATCGTTCGCCAGCGCGATGGCCTCCGCTTCATCGCGGGCGGAGATGATCGCGGCGACGGGGCCGAAGGTCTCCTCATCGAAGGCGGCGATGCCCTTGCGCACGCCGGTGAGGACGGTGGGCGGGTAAAAAAATCCGCGCCCGGCCGGTAATTCACCGCCGAGCAGCAGCTTCGCTCCCTGTGCGATGCTGCGCCCGACCTGGGAATGCAAATCGCGCCTCAAGTCGTCGCGCGCCATGGGGCCCACGGTCACGCTTTCATCGAGCGGGTCGCCGGTTTTATGCGCGCGCATTTTTCCGACGAACAACCGCTCGAATTTCTCGCGTACCGGTTCAACCACGATGAAACGCTTCGCCGCGATGCAGCTCTGGCCGCTGTTGATGAG
>DASZPK010000705.1:0-2180 GCA_035550335.1 Chthoniobacteraceae bacterium
GCGCGACGGTCTACGCGGGCGTGACGAACGTCGCCCCCTCCTCGCCAAACAATTTCGGGACGGGTTACCTCTGCGCGTTGAACAGCACGACCCTGGCACGGACCGCGAGCGTGGCGCTGCAGGACCCGCGCGCGGGCAAGGGCGCGGCGAACGTGACCGATTACTCGAGCGCATCGCCCACTGTGGGGCCGGACGGCGACGTTTACTTCGGAGTGCTGGAGGCCAGCATCCCCTCGAACAACAACCGCGGCTGGCTGCTGCATTACAGCGCCAATCTCGGCGCGACGAAGCTGCCCGGGGCGTTCGGGTGGGACGCCACGGCCTCGGTCGTGCCGGCTTCCGCGGTGCCCTCTTACCACGGCGCGTCGTCCTACCTTCTGCTAACAAAGTTTAACAACTACGCCGGGGCCGGCACCGGCGATGGAGTGAACAAGATGGCCGTGGAGGACCCCAACAACAGCATGATCGACCCGGTCACGAGCGGAATGGTGATGAACACGGTGATCACGGTCGCGGGGGTGACCCCCGACCCAAACCACGACGCCACCTACCCGAATGCCGTGCGCGAGTGGTGCGTGAATTCCGCGGCCATCGACCCGACGAACCAGTGCGCGGTGGTCAACTGCGAGGACGGCAAGCTTTACCGGTGGAACTTCGCCACGAATTCGCTCTCGGCGGGGTTGCTGCTCGCGGCGCCGACAGGCGAAGCTTACACGCCCACGGCCATCGGACCCGACGGGGCGCTGTATGCGATCAATGATTCCACGCTTTATTCGGTGGGAAATGCGCAGGATGTCCCGGCCATGCCCCGATGGTGCGCGGCGATCCTCGCGCTGATGCTCGCGGGAGCGGGTGCGTTGCTTCTCCGCGGGCGCGTGCCCGGTCATGCATAGCGCACGCCATGACAGTCCCGCCGGGATTTTTCCTTCAGTGGATCGGCCCCGTGGTTTCGCCTTCGCGCATGCCGGGGGCGACGAGCACATGCTGCGGTGAACCGAACCGCTTTTTGATCATGTCGTGCAACCTTCTCCCTGCGGTGTAGCCCATCTCCCAAAATGGGACGCTCACGGTGGTGAGCAGCGGCGCCCAATCGGGTTTGCGGATTCCGTCGAACCCGGTGACCGAGACATCCCGCGGCACGCGAATGCCGCGCTTTTCCAAGCCGGCGATCAAGTCGTACGCCTGGTGGTCGGCGGCGCAGACCCACGCGGTCACGCCGTCCGCGATGCGGGCGGCGATGTAGTCCAGTTCCTCGTCGCGCGACGCGAAGATGGAGCCGGGATAATTGTTCACGATGTCCCCGGGCAAAACGGGCATGCGGAGGCGGACCAGTTTTTGCATGTAGGCGCCGAACCGGCGCAGCGACCATTCGGCCTCCACGGCATAGCGACGCGTGTAAAAGCCGATCCTCGCGTGGCCGAGCTCCCGCAAGCGGTCCATCATCATCCAGATGCCGGCGTAGTGGTCGACATCCACGCAATTGATCCCTTCCACGCCGAATTGCTCGTTCATGGAAACCACCGGGAAACGCATCGCGATCTCCTCCACCACGGAGCGCGGGAAGGGGTAAATGAGGATCACGCCGTCCCATCCGCGCTTTTGCAGCGGTCCGAGCTTCGCGTAGGAGGCGTCGTCGAGGGACCTCTCGGTCGGGCTGACATAGGAGAGATCGAGTTTGAACTTGTTCAACTGGGCGAACTCGCTCAGGCCGGAATAAAGTTCCACGCTGGGGCTCTCGTAGCCGGAGGAGAGACACTGGTCGACATCGGTGCAAATCAGCACGCCCACGGTCGCGGCGACGGGCGCGCGGGATTTGCGCGGGGCGCGCATTTCCATGTGGCGGTAGCCGAGTTGCGAGGCGAGGTCGAACACCCGGGCGCGCGTGACCGGGCTGATGCCGGCGTGGTTGGTGAAACAACGCGAGACCGTGGTGCGGGAGACGCCGAGGTGATCGGCTATGAATTGCTGGTTGATCCGGGAAACCGGCGAGGCTGCGCCGCCATCGTGTTGGGTTTTATCACTCATCCGCTAATGGAGTAACACCTTTTTTGCGGCAAAGTTTCAAGCGCCTTTGGCCATTTGGGCCACATTCCCACGGCGCGGATTTCCCGCGCACCATGAAAAATGGTTTGAAATACGCCTCTGGTGGCTTTATACGCCGCTTTCCTTCATTTTCAAGC
>DASZPK010000706.1:0-10224 GCA_035550335.1 Chthoniobacteraceae bacterium
ATGGCTTTCGTCGGTGCTCTCAAAGCGCCACAAACGGCGTGAAAAATAGGGGGCAGTCCGTGCATTTGAGCATTGCGCTCTTCGCTGCTCGTATGCACGGACTGCCCCTGTATTCGGGTGCGTAACCTAACCCATTAGAGCGGAGTCTCGTCCTTGAATCGCGGGGTGCCTCGCAATTCCATCTCGTATTTAACGCGGGAATAGGGCTCGTTAGACATATTTGTAATCGTGATTTCAATGACACCGTTCTGCACATACAGGTGAGTTTCCAGTATCAGTTTTGGTTCTGCGCGGGATCCATGCTGGATGAAGCCGCCTGCACCCGCACCTCGCCTTGCCGTGATTCCCCGGGCGGAGCATACCTGTTGCGCGTGCAGGAGGATCGCGTTGAGAGCTGCCTCGTAAGCCGCACGGTGCTCCGGCAAAATATCCTCCTCCAAGGTGCGGTCGAGATAGAGAGTGAGCGATGGTGTTGTCGAAGATGAAAGCTTCGATCGTTGCAAATAGTCGTCCAAGCTGTCAGTTGCACCACGCAAGGCTACGGCGGGATACCACTCTCCCGTAAGGGAAATCTGATCAGCTCGCCAGTTTGAACTGTTTTTTTTCGGCACCGGGGGCGTTCGCCCGCAGGATGTCAGCGCAATGGCGATGATAACTGGTAGAAAGATATTATTCACAGTAACGGTGTCGAAGTGGTCCCCCTCTATTTAGGCAAAATCAGTGTGCCTTGCAACACGATTACCCGGCAGGCCCGCATGAAAGATAAAAGGTGTCATTCCGGGGTTACCCCAATTCCAGGTTCAAGTTATCATTGCCGCACGCTTCGGAAAAAAACTTGAACCTTGAACTTTAAAACGTTTAACCTGCCTCTCCTATGATCATCTTCTTCCGCGGTTTCGGCTGGCTCGTATTAATCCTCATCGCAGGATGCGACCTCGGGGCGAACCTGCTCTGCAATGCACAACTCGGCGACAAGTATTGGGACGCGCACAAATGGCCCCTGGCCGCCGCGCTCGGCGCAGCGGGCGTGCTCTCGCTGCTGCTGGGCCTCGCGCTCAAGAGCCGCGGGAACCGCGATGCGTTTTTCTTTATCCCGGTGATTTTCTGGGGGCCGATCCTCATTGTCGCGGGCGGCGTGGTCTACGCGCTCGACTTCTTCAAACACTAAAAAGCCGGGTCAAGATATAAGATCCATTCGTCAGCGTTGATGGGGCGCGTCAAACAGAGGATGGCGGAGACCACGGGTCGATCATCTCCAGATTCTGCTCGTCCAGTGTCATCCAATCCTGAAGGGATTGAATGCTAGTTCTCAGATCACGAGGTATTTCCTAATTTTATTTCAATTTAGGGCACAGACGCGCGGCGCGCGATCTCGTTTGCCGGTAGCCTTTTGACATACAAGGGACGCTCTTCCACTACCAACCAGAACGCTACGAATTCCCCGGCGCGTCCTTGCCCGCCCCGTTGCGCTTCTCCTGAAAGAAGCTGCGCAGCAATTCGCGGCATTCGTCGTGGCGCACGCCGGAGGTGATCTCGCAACGGTGGTTGAGCCCGGGATGCTGGAGGAGGTTGAGGAGGCTGCCGCCCGCGCCATCCTTCGCGGAGGGGCAGCCGAAGACGACCCGCCCGAGCCGGGCGTGGACCATCGCGCCGGCGCACATGGGGCAGGGCTCCTTGGTGATGTAGATTTCGCACTCGTTCAGCCGCCAATCCCCGAGGACGCTCTCGGCCTGCGTGATGGCGAGCATTTCGGCGTGGGCGGTGGCGTCCTTGAGCGTCTCCACCTGGTTGAAGGCGCGGGCGATGATGCGGCCCTGGTGCACGATCACGGCCCCCACGGGCACCTCGTCGGCCTCCAAGGCCTTGAGCGCCTGGCGCAGGGCTTCACCCATGAAGTAAGCGTCGCTGCCGAGATCGATGAGGGGGTCGTCCATTTTTAGGGTGAGAATTTCGGAACGGCGATAAAAACAGCGTGGCGCAAGCAAGTTCCGGGGAGGATACGCGTCCCGCGTGTCGTTTCCGGCGTCCCGCCGGAAACAAAAGAAACCGTCGTCCGGGGATAAACCTTCCGATCCACGTATACTCGCAGACGCACCGCCTCGGTCTTCAGTCCGGCGGGACGCCGAACTGGACACGCGGGACGTCCTTCGACAAGCTCAGGACAGGCTGTATCCTCCCCTGCTTGCGCCGGGCGGCTTCTGATTAAAGATGAAATTTTCATTGCGTTGTCGGAAAAATGCGTTACACGTTTAACCCTTTTCCAGACAAACCAATTTTGCAAGGCCAAGTCCATGAGCACCATCATCAATAAAATCGAGCAGGAACAGTTCAAGTCGAAGGTCACCAGTTTCAAGGTGGGCGACAGCGTGAAGGTGCACACCCGCGTGGTGGAAGGCGATAAGGAACGCATCCAGATTTTCACGGGCATCGTGATTGGCCGCAAGGGCATCGGCCTGAACGCCTCGTTCACCGTGCGCCGCATTTCCTACGGCGAAGGCGTGGAGCGCGTATTCCCCGTGCATTCGCCGAAGATCGCCAAGGTGGAAGTCGAGACTGCCGGCATGGCGCGTCGCGCCAAGCTGAACTACCTGCGCAAACGCCAGGGCAAGCAGGCGATGGCGGTGCGCGAAGAAGCTTAAACCGGTGGGAGCGCGATGGGTTGCAGCTTCAAACACGAGCGCAACCTTTTCAAAACCGGCATCCAGATCGTTGCCGGCATCGATGAAGCCGGGCGCGGTCCGCTCGCGGGGCCCGTGGTGGCCGCGGCGGTGATCCTGCCCGCGAAGTTCCGCCACAAAAAGCTCAACGACTCGAAAAAACTCAGCGCGCCCGTGCGCGAGGAGATTTATCTCGAACTGACCGCCTCCGTGGAAATCCACTGGCACGCCGCCGTGGTGGGCGTGGAGGAGATCGACCGCATGAACATCCTGCGCGCCACGCACCACGCGATGCGGCTCGCGGTCGCGGGCCTGCGCGTCGCGCCGCAGCATGTGCTCATCGACGGCCTCCCCGTGCGCCCGTTTCCCATCCCGCAGACGGCGCTGGTGGATGGCGACGCGCTCAGCTTCAGCATCGCCGCCGCGAGCGTGATCGCAAAGGTCACGCGCGACCGCATCATGATCGAGATGCACGCGCTTTATCCCGTCTACGATTTTGCCCGTCATAAAGGCTATTCGACGCCCGATCATCTTGATAGACTCCACAAACATGGCCCGTGTCCCATTCATCGACGCTCTTTTGAACCGGTGGCGCAGCGTGTTTTCGACTTCGGGGAAATCGGCGGCGGAGCAAAGCCCGCATCTTGAGCTGGGACGCCGCGGCGAAAATCTCGCCACGCGCCATCTGCGGGCGAACGGCTACAAAATCCTCCACCGCAATTTCACGTCGTTGCATGGCGGCGAGGTGGACATTGTCTGCCGCGAGAAAAAGACGCTCGTGTTCGTGGAGGTGAAGACGCGTAGCTCGTCGGAATACGGTTCGCCCGCCCATGGCGTCACCCTCGACCAGGAGCGCTCCATCTCGCGCGGGGCGCTGGCGTGGCTGCGGATGCTCGGGAATCCCACGGACATCATTTTTCGGTTTGATATTGTCGAGGTGCTCGTTGAAAAATCGGGCACCAAAGTCTCGCTGATCCGCGACGCGTTCAAGCTCAGCGAGCCGTATCGGTATTGATGCGACGTTCTGAAATTAAACACAGAGGTACAGAGGAGACAGAGATGCACAGAGAAACTTCAAGGAATCTCCGTGGCCCTCTGTATTCTCCGTATCTCTGTGTTTAAATGATGAACGTTGTTTTACACATCGCACGCATTTACCCTCCATGAAAAACAAAACAAAAATCGGAATCATCGGCTGCGGAAACATCAGCGGTATTTACTGCCAGGCTCCCTCCAAGCTCCATAACATCGAGATCGCCGCGTGCGCCGATATCGACCCGGCCCGCGCCAAATCCAAGGCCGAGGAATACCAGATCCCCAAGGCGCTCACCGTCGCGGAGCTGCTCAAGGACCCGGAGAACGCCATCGTGCTGAACCTCACCCCGCCCGCGTCGCACGCCCTGGTCGCGAAGGCCGCGCTTAAGGCCGGCACATCCGTTTCCAACGAAAAGCCGCTCAGCACCACGCGCGAGGATGCCCGCGCGCTCATGAAGCTCGCCGCGCAAAAAGGACTGCGCATCGGCTGCGCGCCAGACACTTTTCTCGGCGGCGGTTTGCAGACCTGCCGCAAGCTCATCGACGACGGCTGGATCGGCACGCCCGTTGCCGCGGCGGCATTCCTCAAGCACCACGGCCCCGACTCGTGGCACCCGAACCCCGAGTTTTTCTACCAGTTCGGCGGCGGCCCGATGTTCGACATGGGGCCGTATTACCTCACCGCGCTCACCGTCATCCTCGGCCCCGTGGTGCGCGTGTGCGGCTCGGCGCGCGCCTCGTTTCCCCACCGCACGCTCATGGCGCCGCACCGTTACGGCGAGAAAATCCCCGTGGAAGTCCCCACGCACATCGCGGGCGTGCTCGATTTCGCGAGCGGCGTCGTCGGCACCATCACCACGAGCTTCGATGTCTGGTCGCACCGGCTCCCCTTTCTCGAAATCTACGGCAGCGAAGGCACTCTCTCGCTTCCCGACCCGAATACCTTCGGCGGCCCCGTGCTCGTGCGGCGTTCCGGCGTGAAGGAATGGAGCGAAGCCCCGCTCACGCACGGCTACATCGAAAACAGCCGCGGCCTCGGCGTCGCTGACATGGCCGCCGCAATCAAATCAAAACGCCCGCATCGCGCGAACGCGGAGACGGCGTATCACGTCCTCGACATCATGCACTCCATCCACGACGCCTCGGAACAGGGGAAATACATCAACTTGAAAAGCACGATGAAAAGGCCCGAGCCGCTGCCGATGGGGCTGCTGCCGGGGCGGGTGGAGCTGTAAAAATGAACCGCGAAGGGCGCAAAGAGCGCGAAGATAAAACAGGGTTATGTGCTTGATAAGCCTTTGCGTGCTTCGCGGCCTTTGCGGTTACAAAAATTGGGCTTTAGCAACTACGTATCCCAAGGTATAGTGCTCCCATGGCTCCGACTCGTGAAAACATCCTTGAGCGGTTGCGCGCGGCGAAACCGGCGTTGCAGGCCGAGTTTCCCTTGACGCGCATGGCGCTCTTTGGCTCGTACGCGACTGGAAAGCAGATCAGCGGGAAAAGCGACGTGGATATTCTAGTAGAGGTCGAACCGGCCATAGGGCTCGGTTTCGTGACCCTTGCCGAACGCCTTGAGCAGATCGTCGGCGAACGCGTCGACCTGGTTTCCCGCCGCGCCGTGAAGCCTTCCCTCTGGAAACGAATCGAGCCGGAATTGATCGATGCCTGATATCGATGCCTAAACGCGACGCCGATCTTCTCCTCGAAGACATCCATTCCGCTATTGGCCGGATCGAGCGTTACATTGCCGGCCTCGATCACGCGAAATTTTTGCAGGACGAAAAGACCATTGACGCCGTTGTGCGCAACCTGGAGATCATTGGCGAAGCCGTTCGCTGGTTGCCGCAGGAATTCAAAGATCAACATCCTTCCGTGCCGTGGTCACAGATCGCGGGCCTGAGAAACCGGATAGTGCACGATTACTTCGGCCTCGATCTGGAAATCATCTGGCAGGTCCTCGCAACCTCGCTGCCGGAATTCAAACAACAGCTCGCCCGAATTCGGTAAGGACATTGAGCCGTCGAACTCCCGCATGCCCAAAAAAGCAATCTCCAGCGGCGTGGTGCACGAACTCCCCACGGATTTGCGCAAAGCCCTCGTCTCCGACACCGCCGCGCTCGCCGCGTGGGAAGACATCACACCGCTCGCGCGCAACGAATGGATCTGCTGGACCATCTCCGTGAAAAAAGCCGAAACGCGCAGCGAACACATCGAGCGCCTGTGCCGGCAGCTCAAGGAAGGCAAGCGCCGCCCCTGCTGCTGGCCCGGCTGTCCGCACCGGTGAAATATCGAGTGCCGGCGCCCTAATTCCGGCTTCCAAATCACCACCTGCATTGGCACAATCCGCTGCCATGCCCACCACCTACAACGGAGTCGGAACGCGCTACTATGGCGAACGCAACATCACCACCCACAGCGGTGTCTGCAAATCGTGCAATCGCCAGGTCAATCTGCGCTCCTACGAGACCCGGCTCTGGTTCGTGGTGCTTTTCATCCCCGTCATCCCCCTCGGGCGCAAGCGCATCCTCGACGATTGCCCCGTCTGCCGCCGGCATTACGTCATGCCGCTCGAGAAATGGGAAACCGCCCGCCAGCTCAACGTCTCCGGCGCGCTCCAGGAATTCCACCAGGACCCCACGCCCGACAACGCCATCCGCGTCCACCAGCAATTGATCGGCTTCCGCCAGTTCAACGAGGCAGCCGAATTCCGCGGGATCATCGATTCGCAATTCAAGGACAACGCGCGCGTGCAGGCCTACCTCGGCGAGGAACTCTCCGGGCTCGGCAAGCCGCTGGAAGCGGCCAGGTATTACCAGCGCGCCCTCGAATTGCGGCCCGACATGCCGGAAGCCCGCGCGGGCGTGGCGCTCGAAAAAATCCGCATCGGCCAGCTCGACGAAGCCCGCCAGCTCCTCTCCCATCTCGAGCAGCCCGGCGCGGAGAAAATCTATCCGCTCGGCCCCCTCGAAACCCTCGGCAACGCCTACCAGAAAGCGGGCCGCCACGCCGACGCCATGGCCATTTACACCCTGCTTCTCAGGGCCATCCCCTCCGCCGCGCAGCACGAGGGTTTCCGCAAGCGCGTGAAGGCCTCCGAGACCGCGCTGAAAAGCAAGACCAGCATCCTCCCCAGGAAAAAATTCTCGTTGCGCGGCGGCGGCGGCGCTTCCAACAAACGCGCATACATCACCGTCGCGGCCATCGTGTTCCTCATCGCCCTGATTGCAGCAGGCGTGAACGAATACACCCGCAGGCACCGGACGTTATACATTGTAAACGGCTTCGACAAACCCGCCACGGTCTCCATCGACGGCCGCGGCAGCGTCACAGCGCCCCCCGGCGTGCAGACCAGTATCCAGATCCCCGAGGGGAAATGGCGCGCCCACATCACCGGGCCCGTCACGCAGGATGTCGATTTCGAGGTCAACAGCGGATACTTCGACCGCTGGGGCGGCAATCCCGCGTGGCTTTTGAATGTGGGCGGCTCTGCCCTCCTCGTGCAGGAGCACGCCCGCTACAGCGCGGTGAACTCCAACGACCCCGGCAGCTACGATTTCATCTACGAAAAACCGTTCATCACGTTTCCGCAGATGGACTACCCCTTCCAGGAGCTCCCGAAATCGATCACGGTCGATTCCCACGAGACCAGCGACAAATTCCTCACGAACATCCGGTTTTTCCGCGGCCAACCGATCAACGCCGTCAATGCCCTCTACAACGAGAAACGCCTCCCCGATGCCATCCACCTCGTGCGCTGGGCGCTCAATCTTCACCCGGATGACACCGAGCTTCTCGAAGCCTACTCCGGCCTGGCTGAAAGCGGGCAGGCGCATGCCGATTTCCTCAAGTTCCTGCGCGACGGCCTCTCCCGGCGTCCCGTCGCCATCGAATGGCATCGCGCTTACCAGGAGAGCGTGCGTGGCACGGCGGAGGGGGGCGACACCCTGCGCGCAAGCTACGATGCGATGCTTCAAAAGGATCCCGGCAATTCCGCGCTGCTCTACCTCTGCGGCCGCATCGCGACCAGCAGCCAGGCCGGCGCCGATTATTTCAACCGCGCGCTCAAGGCCGACCCGAAAAACGGCTACGCGTACTACGCGCTCGGCTACAATGCGATGTCGCTCGGCCAATGGCAGGAGGCGCTGCCGCTGCTCACCCATGCGGTCGAATTCAACAAGGACGGGGCCTCGTTCTGGTCGAACCTCCAGGACGACCGCTTCGGCCTCCGCGATTACGCATCCATCGAGGGCGATGCGCGCGCGAAGTTGAAACAGAACCCGCTCGATTGGGAGGCGGTGTGCTATTTGACGCTCGCACTCGTGGCCGATTCGCATCCCGACGACGCCTACCAGGTGGTCTCCAATTACGAGACGCGCATGCTCAAGGCGAACGGCACGAACGAGCCCGTCGACCCCAGCCTCCGCATGCTCTTTTTGTATGCGTCGAACAAACCCGACGCGATCGAGAAAACCCCCTTCCAGGATTCCGAAGGCGGCGAAGCGATCCACGATTTCGTGCTCATGGAGGAGGGCCGCCCGGCGGATGTCGAGAAAACGCTCACAACGAACAACGGCCTCACTTACATCGTCGCGATGGCCACGGCCTATTTATTGAAGGGCGACACCGCGCATGCCGCCCCGTGGATCGACAAGGCATCGCAAGAGCTTGAAAAATCCGGCGATGCCGACTTCGTGCAGGCGGGCAAATTCCTCGCCGGTTCCACCGCGCCATCCGCGGACGATTACCAGAAGCTCATCATCACCCCGGGAACCAAGGCGCTGATCGCCGCATGCCTCGCGGTGAAATTTCCCGACCACGCATCGGACTTCGGGGCCATCGCCGCCCGCTACAACATCCTCTTGAACCCGCCCCACAACTTGATCGCGCAGGTGGTTGCCAAAACGCACCCCGCTCCATGACCCGCGAGGAGTTCGATCTGCTGGTGCGCCGGATCGAAAAGCGCTACGCCGGCAGACCGCGCCAGTTGCGCCGTGCCGTGGTGTTCTGGGCGCTGGTGGGCTACGGCTGGTTTGCGGGCTGGTTCCTCCTCGTGATTTTGCTCGCGGGCGGACTCGGCGTTACGGGCTGGGCGGCGGGACCCAATGGAGTGCTGTTGGACATCCTCGCAGGCGTTGCGTTCATCGGCGGCATCTTGCTCGCGTGGCGCATCGTGCGCGTGAAACTCCCGCCCATCGAGGGAAGGCGCGTCACCGCCGCGGAAGCCCCCGCGCTTTTTAATGCGCTTGCCGCACTGCGCGCGAAGCTTGGAGCGATCCCTGTCCATCGTGTCCTCGTGGTCACCGGCCTCAACGCCTCGGTGGTGCAGCAGCCGCGGTTCGGCGTCTTCGGCTGGTGGCGCAATTACCTCCTGCTCGGCATGCCGCTGCTCGAGGTGCTTACGGAAAATGAGTTCATCGCCGTGCTGGCCCACGAATTCGCCCACCTCTCCCGCCAGCACGGACGCCTCTCCCACTGGCTCTACCGCGTACGCAAATCCTGGGAGCGCATCTTCGCCAGCTTCCAGCAGCCAAATGCCCGGCGCGGCATCTCGCTGCGCGCCGTGACCGCGTGGTTCGCGCGCTGGTTCTGGCCGCGCTTCAACGCCCATGCATTCGTCCTCTCCCGCACCCACGAATACGAGGCCGACCGCGTCGCCGCGGATGTCGCCGGCGCTCCCGCGATGATGTCCGCCCTCAGCCGCCTCGCCGCGACCCATGAATTCCTCGACGCGAAATTCTGGCCCGGCATCCGCCAGCTCGCCGCCGAAAAACCGGAGCCCCCTGGCGATCTCCTCGGCTATTTCCGTTCCACGCACGAAGCCGCCCTCGCCGCCGAACTCGAGGAATACTGGCGCGCGGAATTGCGCGGCGTATCCAGCAACGCCGACACCCACCCCTCGCTCAACGAGCGCCTCACCGCCCTCGGCTGGCGCGGCGCCGATCTTCTCACGCCCATCGCCGGCCCTTCCGCATCCGCCGCGCTCCTCGGCGGCGCGCTCGAGCCCGTGCGCGCCGATGTGAACGCCGCATGGCGCAAGGAAATCACGAAGACCTGGACCGAGCACAACACCCGCGCCTCCATCCTCCAGCGCCGCCTCGGCAGCATTCCCATCGCCGCCTCCGCCAATGCCGTCGATGCCGATACCCTTTGGGACAAGGCCTGCATACGCGCCGAGCTCGAAAAATCGTCGCAAATCGAGCCCCTCCTCCACGAAATCCTCGCCCTCCGCCCCACCCACACCGGCGCATTGATGGCCCTCGGCGATTCCCTCCTCGGGCGCAACGACCCCGAAGGCGCGCAATACCTCGAGCGCGCCATGGCCGCCGACGAGGAATGCATCCCGCGCGCCGGCGAAATGCTGCTCGAGTATTACCGCCGCGCCGGCGACACCGAATCCATGCGCAAGACCCGCCTGCGCATCGACGCCTACGAGACCACCCTCGCCGCCTCGCTCGAGGAGCGCAACACCCTCTCCCCGGGCGACAAGCTCATCCCCCACGGCCTCACCCAGGCCGAACTCGAACCCCTGCTC
>DASZPK010000707.1:0-2548 GCA_035550335.1 Chthoniobacteraceae bacterium
TTTTCCCCAACGCGGGCGCGGTCCACGCCGCGGATACGGATGCAAAACCCAACCGCTTGTCGCCCGAGGTCCTCAAGGTCATGCAAAATGCGAAAACCGCCACGCTCTTTTCGCTGGCGCCGGATGGTGTCCAGGCCCCGGCGGGCGCGGAGGATTTTCACGGCCATGCGGCTGTCCTCGGCAAAATGGCCCTCGACGCAAAGCAATCCGCCGTGGCCATCCGCGCCTTCGAGGATGCGGTCGTAAACTGGCAGGGGTTGAAGGCGGACTGCTTCGAGCCGCGCCACGGCTTGCGGATCGTCTCGGGCAAGCACGTTTATGATTTTGTCCTCTGCTACGCATGCGGGCGCCTCTGTGTTTACCGGGACAAGGATGTGATCCTCGATCTCGGCGTGAAAGGTTCGCCCAAGGTCTTGAACGCCCTGCTGGTGACGAAAAAAATCCCACTGGCACCTGAGTTTTGACGGTCTTTCCGTGCTGGGAAAAGTTTTCCTGCTTCTAAATCGCGCACCACCTGCGTAGGATTTCCCGCGCATGCGCTCCCCCCTGCTCCTGCTATTCGCGATCGCGGTTTCGCACGCGGCGGCGTTGCCGCCGGCCAGCCAGCTTCCCGGCGCGCCCGGGTCGGCCGCCGGGCAGCCGGAGTATCTGCCGCCGGAAATCAACCAGGCGCTGCTCGGGGCGAAGTCGTCGGTTCTCTATTCCCTAGAGCCCATGGCGCGGGCTAAAGCGGGCGACGAAACACTCCAGTCCTGGAAAGTCCTTGGAAAAACAACGCTCGATGAACGGCAAACCGCCCGTGCAGCGCGCGCATTCCTCGCCGCGGTGATTCCCCCGCCGGCAAAACCGCATTGGCCCGGCAGCCCGGTATCGATTTCCTTTGCCATGTGCTTCGATCCGCGCCACGCGCTGAGCGTCGAGTCCCGTGGCCACCGGTACGATTTCCTCCTCTGCTACGAGTGCGGATACCTCTACGTCTATCGCGACGGCAAGGGCATCATGGAACTCCTGGCCCGCGGCTCGCCCAGGGTGTTGAACGCCATGCTCACCGCGTCGAAAATCCCGCTCGCATGGCACGAGAGCGAAGCATCCATCCAGGCCCGCCTCGCCGAGGAGAAGTTTAAAAAAAAACTCTGGCTCGAAGGCATGCCGCCATCGATCCGCATGGCGTGGCGATGGCACAAGTTTTTCAATTACGACAATACCACGAACACGCACTTCGACTTGAAACTGCTCGACGCGCCTCTCCAAAGGGGAATACCCGACCGCTCCTTGCGCATCCGCGCCCTCTTCGGCTGGCTCGGTTCGCCCCGGTCGCCGAATGCCGGCCCGGGCTCGCCGGTCTACGAGGACGTTCCCGGGAAAATGCTGCTCGAATATTCCATGACCGATCTCATCACGGCCCTGCAACAAGCGCCGCCGCTCACCGACCCGGAATTGCGCGGCGCAACCTCGTTTTTCCTGCAAAGGCCGGACGACGCCAAAAAACTCCCGCCCGTGCTCAAGAGGGCATTCCTCGACCGCGCGCTGAAAACCGGCAACAAAGACGCACGCCAGGCAGCCCGGGAAATTTTTGGGCATGCCCGCATGGTCCCATGACAAAATTCGCGGTCATCCTTCTCGCCGCATGTGGCATCGCAGCCTGCGCGCACGCGCAGCAGCCCGCGCTCCCGGCGCGCGACGTTTCGCTCGATGCCGACTGGCGCTTCCACTTGGGCGATGCGGAGGGCGCGGAGAAACCGGAGACGGACGACTCCGCCTGGCGCAAGGTCGATGTGCCGCACGATTACGCCATCGAGGGGGCGTTCGACCAGCATTCCCCGGCGGGCGGGGGCGGCGGGTATCTCACGGCGGGCATGGCGTGGTACCGCAAGACATTCACAATCCCGGCGGAGCAGAAGGGGATGGCGTTCACAATCTTGTTTGACGGTGTTTATATGAACTCCGATGTCTGGATCAATGGCTTCCACCTCGGCAATCATCCCTACGGCTACACCGGCTTTTCCTACGACCTCACGGAGCACCTGAACTACGGCGCAAAACCAAATGTCCTCGCCGTGCGCGTGAATGTGCAGCAGCCCTGCTCGCGCTGGTAGTCCGGCGCGGGGATTTACCGGCACGTCCATCTCATCACCAACAGCGGTGGCCGTTTTGCGTTGCCTGACGGAGAGGCCAGCAACGGAATACGCATCGACACTTCGGAAGTTACCGCAGATTCCGCCAAGGTGCAGATCAGCATCATAGTTAATCCGGGAAACTATAACGATCCGATCCTCATCACCATCTCCGACCCCGACGGAAAGATGGTTCGATATGTCCCTGGAGATTTTTCCCCCGAGCCTGGCGAGCCCTTGGCGTTGCTCGTTGTGTCAGGTGGCAACATTTTAGGGAGTGAGAACTTCACCATCCCACACCCCCGTCTTTGGTCCCCCGAGTCTCCCGCGCTTTACAGCGCCAAGTTCGAAATCCTCCACGATGGCAAAGCCGTCGATACTGTGGTGAAGGCCTTCGGCCTTCGTTCCATTGAGTTTACAAAAGACCGCGGCCT
>DASZPK010000708.1:0-1633 GCA_035550335.1 Chthoniobacteraceae bacterium
TGGATGATATGCCGCGAAAATCGAAATTCGTCGATTACGGAACAAACCATGCTGTGAGAAAGCGCCGTAAACCGATTTGCCTTGCGGCATAAGGTGGGGGCGACTCAAAATTAGGCCCTCGACAACTGACTATGGAAGCGCGCCACAAAGTCCTGATCGTGGACGATGACCCGGCCGTGCTGGAGCTGTATCGCGAGTTGCTCGCACAGCTGCCCAGCCGTCCGGAGATCTTCGTCGCCGCGTCGGGTTCGCGCGCCCTCTCGTTACTCAAAGCGGAGCCGTTCCGCCTCATGCTCTGTGATTTGAAGATGCCGAAAATGGACGGGCTGCAAGTCCTTTCCATCGTCCGCCGCCAGTTTCCCGAACTTCGCACGGTGGTCATGACAGCTGTCCAGGATGACGAGTTTCGGTCTCGGGCTTACGCGCTGGGCGTCGATTTGTTTTGGCTCAAGCCGGACACCCATCAAAACATGCAGATGTTTCTGCAGTGCATTGAATCCTTGATGGGCAAGGAAACCGAAGGGGGCGGCTTTCGGGGCATCCACAGCAAAGGCCTGATCGATTTGATCCAGATGGAATGCCTGTCGCAGAGTTCAACGGTCCTTCGGATTTCACGCGGCTCGCTGGTGGGCCGCATTTGGATTAACGCCGGCGAGCTGATCGACGCGGAACTGGAGGGCGCTCGCGGCGAATCCGCTTTCCGCCGGATTTTGGAATGGAAATCGGGAACATTTGAGAACCTCCCCGCTGAACCCGGCCGGGAACGGCTGATTACCAAACCGGTCAACGCGCTAT
Source organism: Chthoniobacteraceae bacterium (assembly GCA_035550335.1). Lineage (GTDB taxonomy): Bacteria > Verrucomicrobiota > Verrucomicrobiia > Chthoniobacterales > Chthoniobacteraceae > DASZPK01. The sequence goes on from DASZPK010000708.1 coordinate 796, forward strand.
TGCTGGAGATGGCGCAGGCAATCGACGAGACGGCCTCGCCGGCCGTGGGGCAATCTGCGGGTGAAGAGGCGAACCATCGCAAGACGGTGTGGCGTTTGGCGGCCATGGCGCGAGCAGGCGCCGATTTCGTCGTCGAGGTCCCGCGCGATCCGAAAGCGCCGCCGGAAGGCTGGGGGACGGAAGCGTCACGGGAACTGGGCGGCTGGGTGCGGCAGGCGCTCGAGGTGAGCCAGCAGATCACGCAGGTTCTGCAGGCCGGTCCGCTGGTGGACATCGAAGGCACTGGCCTTGATCATCGGGTCGTGGCCCTGCCTGAGGGAGAAAAGCATTACCTGGTGGGTTGGCCGGCGGGGGAGAACCCGCCGCGAGTCAGCGAACCCAGCAAACAACTGGTGGTGTCATGGGACTCCTGAGCCTCTTCTCGAAGCCTAACCCCACGCTTCGCTTCCTGCCGTCAGGAAGCATGACGCTCGATCGCAACGGCCAGGTTCTCGCCACCACGATTAGCTCGGCCTGTCCGCCGGAAATCGTGCAGGAAATCGGGAGCCTGGTGCTGCGCCTGTTCAACGACGCCAGAAAGGCGCAGATGCCGCTCTCCGCAGTGACGCTGCGCTTTGCCAGCCTGCAAATCACCGCCCGGGAGTTGCGCGGAGGCGCCATCCTGTTCCTCACGCCCAAGCATTCGTTTACTCCCGCGCCCGAGACCTGATCGTTTCAGCTTATGAGCACGACCAAAAAAGTGGAGTCACTGATCATCCAGATGGAGAACTACCTCGAGTGCTGGAAACAGTTCAACCAGTTTATCAGCCTGGCTCGCACCAAAAAGTTCACCGCGGAA
>DASZPK010000709.1:0-3119 GCA_035550335.1 Chthoniobacteraceae bacterium
CCGCCGATACGCGCCCGCGCATGGCGTCCGGCGTGAGAAGCTGCACGAGCGTGTGCCGCACGACCACGCTCACCGTGTCCACCGCCCCGGTGAGCGCGAGCGCCACCATCGAAAGCCAGAACCATTTCGAAACCCCGAAGAGGATCGTCGCGACGCCAAACCATGCCACCGCGTGGAGCATCGATTTCCCCACGTTTTTCATCGGCGGCAGATAGGCCATCAACAGCCCCATGGCGACCGCGCCGACCGACGGCGCGGCGCGCAGGCAGCCGAACGCCACGGAGTCGCTGTGCAAAATCTGGTCCGCAAAAATCGGCAGCAGCGCCGTCGCCCCCCCGAAGAGCACCGCGAAAAGATCGAGGGTAATCGTCGCGAGGATCGGCTTCGTATGGAACACAAACCGGATGCCGGAAAAGAGATCGCTCCATCCCTGGCGCGGGCGTTTTGCCCCCCCGGTGCGCGGCTGGATCGGGAGCAGCAGGATGAAAAACATCAGCGCCAGCACCGCATCGAGCGCATAGATGAAAGGAAACCCGACCTTCACGAGAAACCCGCCCAGCGCGGGCCCCAGGACGCACGCCCCCTGGAAAAGGCTGCTATTCCACGTGACCGCGTTGCTCAGCGCCCCGGCCGGCACGAGGTTCGACATGAACGGCGTGCGCGCCGCCCAACTGAACGTGCGCGTGATGCCCGACAAAAACAGCAGCGTGAACATCCATGCAAAGCTGGCGTGTTGATGCGACCACACCACCAGCCCCACCGACGAGAGCGAGCAGAGCAATTGGTTGACGAGCTGGATTTGCCGGCGGTCGTAGCGGTCCGCCGCCTGGCCCGCGGGAATCGCAAACAGGATCGTCGGCAGCGCCCCCACCAGCCCCACATAGCCGAGCATGCTGGCTGCGTAAGCCTTCCCTCCCGGCAGCGCGCGCTGGTAAACTTCCCACCCGATGGCGACCGCGACCATCTGCCTGCCGATGACCGAAAGAAAATTTCCCGCCGCGTAAAACCGGTAATCGCGAAAACGGAACGCTTCGTAAGGATCTTGCGCCAGCGGCGCGGCACTATCGGACATGGGAGCGCAACATATCGTGCCGCGCGCCCCGCATTTCAAACGGAAAATGTTTTCGCCGCACGGCCAGCCCAAGGGAAGGGCGCGCCTCTTAAATGCGTCTCTCATTAACACTGGGCTTCAGCCCGGTGACCACCGAAAGCGCACGAAACCAGCAGCCGTTTCAACGGCTTCCCTACGCGCGTGTCCGAGAATCCGCCACGCGTGTATATAATGCCGTTAAAACGGCTGCCCGGTACGCAGGCGCTGTGTCGCACCGGGCTGAAGCCCGGTGTTAATGAGAAGTGCGCGCAGCAGAGCACTCCATTTACTGGATTCCGCCGTTACCGGATTCCCGGGTGGCCCGGCACCCAGAATACGCGGTGATGGTGGCGCCAGATGAAATGCCGGTGCACCCATGTGAGGTGCCGCATGGGGCCGTCGCGGTAGTCATCGGCGCGCGCAGTCGCGGGCAGCAATCCGCCAGCGCAAACCAGCGCCGCAAAAACGAGGGATAATTTCGCTTTCATAATGGTCTCCTGTTTATTCCTTGATAATTGGACAGGCCCGGCGGGGGCATTATTCACGTTTTTCCCGTCCAATCCATACCGCCCACAGTGGCGGGACAGAAGAAGTTTACTTTTGCCGAAAAATAGCCGATATAGGTAACGCGAAGTCTGAAGGTCTGAACCAAACGGGAGTAGATTATGAAGATGACCCCCATCATCCATGCGTCCGCGCTGGCTTTTGCAGTCACGCTGCACGCGCAGGTTTTTCAACCCCAGGCACCGGCCCCCGCGCCAGCAGCCGCTCCGGCAGCGCAAGCGCCGGCGCAATCCAAGCAGCAGCAATCCTTCCTCGGCAAGGATATCCCGCTTTTCAACCCCGGGACGAATAATCTCACCATCGACGGCAAGACGTGGAACGTCACGAACAACGAGTTCGTCGCCGCCCGTTTTGAAAAATATCTCGATGCGCCCGAGGAGACCGGGGCGGACGACAAGGCCTACCAGGAGATCATCCGCCACATCCTCGACGATCTCGCCCCCGGCAACCAGACCGTGAAGACCGTGGACGACGCCTTCATCTCGCTGCCGAAAGCCTCGAACTACGACATCGACGCGCATCTTTGCGACGCGCTCGCGGATGCCGTCTACAGCGCGTGGCGCGCGCAGAACCAGGCCGCCCGCATTCAACAGGCCAATGCCGCCCTCGAGGAAGAACGCAAAAAGCACGAATGGAACCTCGGCGTCGCATCCCAGCAATCGAGCCTCGACCCCGCGCCCCCGGCCAATAACGGCGCGGCACAAAAAGCCTACACCGCGAACACCAACGCCAAACAGAACGCGCAAATGCTCCCCGAGCAGCAACGCCTCGCCGAGGTGCTCGCGATGATCCAGAAAAACAACGCGCTCATGGAGCTGAACAAGGTGCAGATGAAGATCGAGTTCCAGGCGCTCATCGTGCAATTCATGCTGCAGCGCCGCTACCAGCACGTGCTCATGGCCACGCGGTTTTACCGCGCGGTGTTCAGCGACGGGGAGGACAAGATCGACATCAAGAACCAGAAGGACAACATTTTTGCCAACGCCTCCGGCATGCCGCCCACGGTCGCGACCGTCGACTCGATGGCGAACGAAGCGATCCGCGACGTGCGCGAGGGAGTGCAGGCGTTCAAGTTTTTGGTCTCCCAAAACCAATTGGAAGGCGCATCCAAGCGGCTCGCCGAAGCGTTCGCGGTGGGCGAATACATGCCCGAAATCCGCACCCTGCCGCGCGAGGAGAAGCAGAAGGCGCTCAAGTTCGTCCACCAGAACAACGAGCTGATCTCGGCGATCAACGTGAAGGATTACGCGCGCGCGGAGTCGATCGTGAAGGACCTCGAAAAAACAGCCGTCGATTTCGACAACTCGGAGCCGCTGGCGGCGATCGAGACCGCGAAGACCATCTGCTCCCTGCACGTGGCGAAGGCGACCAACGCCATGGTGAGCGGCGACAAGGTCACGCTCGAGGCCGAGGTGAAGGCGGCGTTCGAGACCTGGCCGCGCAGCCCGCAACTGGCGGAGTTCAT
>DASZPK010000710.1:0-2173 GCA_035550335.1 Chthoniobacteraceae bacterium
CCGGGGTGCTCTGCAAATTGAATCGTGCGGGAGCATGGAACCGGATGCCGGGAAGGACGGAGGCACCCTCGATAAGTCCCGTCAGGGACGGCAGAGAATAGGCAGGCGATTCATCGCCTGTGCTGCGCGACAGAACAAATCACCAAGCCCCGCGAGGGGCGAAAGAGGTCTTCCGTCCCATACGGGACTTGGCATTTTTGAGCACGTTCACAGGCAGTAAACTGCCTGCCTATTGTCTTCCATCCCTCCGGGATTATTTCTGCACGGCGCTTCGCTTTCGGATCGTGAATTTACGACCAGGACCTAAACAACCTTCGCCGCCACGAGCGCGAGGCGCTGCCACCACCAGGTGATTTTCCCCTCCTCGTTGGCGATGCGGAAGAGTTTGCGCGCGGAATCCGGCGCGTAGGCCACGAGGCCGAGCACCGCGCGGCGGTTTTCCGGCGGCGTGGCGGCGGTCTCGAAATACCATTCGAGGTCGGGTTGTTTAAACGGTGTCAACTCCGCCTTTTTCACGACGAGGCCGTTCCCTTCGCAGAGCCTGCTCCACACGCCGGGCGTGAGCAGCCGGTGGTGGCTCGGGTCGCGGAGTTTCTCGACCTTGTGCAGCCATTCCTCCGCCTCGGGCTGGCCGTCCTCCACGCTGCCGTCGATGAGCAGGAAATGCCCGCCCGGCCTGAGCACGCGCGCCGTCTCGCGGACGAACGCCGCGGGCGAACTGAAATGGTGCGCCGCCACGCGGCACGTCACGAGGTCGAAGCTGGCATCGGGATACGGCAATTCCTCGGCGGCGTGCAACCGCGTCTCGATGCGCAGGCCGCGCGAGGCCGCAAGCTCGGCGGCGCGCCGGAGCATCGGCTCCGCAATGTCGGCGGCGGTAACGCGGTGCCCGATCCACGCGAGATGGACGGCGGTGTGCCCGCCGCCGGTGGCGATGTCGAGCGCATCGAGCCCGGAGGGAAGATGGAGCGGCGCGAGCGCCGCCTCGATATCGGAGACATCCGCGAGGATGTGCCCGCGCCCGTAGCGTTCGCTTTGTTTGGCGAATTGCTCCCGCGCCGCGCTTTGGATCGGATCAAACGCATTGCTCATGCTCCCATTAAAACGCGGAATCGCGCCGCGCTCAAGCACTCCCCGGCACGCGCGCCGATGATTGCTTGCCGCCCCGGCCAATCGGTGCATAATAGATACCCGCGCACACGCATCAGCGCACACGCGCGCCCGTAGCTCAACTGGATAGAGCGTTGGCCTCCGAAGCCAAAGGTTGTGGGTTCGACCCCCGCCGGGCGCAGATGATCCCTCACACTGCGCCACGGCCTTTCTGGGTCACAAACCCATTTTACTACATGCCCGGGCGGACGGTTTCCGTGGTGGTGGTCTCCGATACGGGCTGGCGGACATGGGTCTCCTCGGTCGTGGTCGTGGAGGTATGCTCGTGCTCATCGCGATCCGCGCAACCCGCGAGGAAAGACAGCCCCCCGGCGGCAATCAAAACTAGAATCAAGTTTTTCATGTGCGTCGTGGATTTATTTGTCAGTCGTGGTGGTGGTCGTGGTTTTCTTGTCCACGGTTGTGCCGCCCGAGGCGTCCGAGTGTCTCACAACGACCTTCGTGGCGATCATTTTGTCGCCTTCCTTGGTGTAATAAACGGTCACCGGCACACCGGACTTCACCAGCTCCATGGAAACGGGCGCGCCGTTTTCATCCACGTAAGTCGTGGTCTTGGTGTAGGTGTAATGGACCGGCTCGGTGGAGCTTTCCGTCTTGATGACAATCGCGTCGGGGCTGAACTGGGTGACGGTCCCCGCGGAATTGGTGGTGGTGGTCGTCGTCGTGGACTGCTGCACGGCTTCCTGCGCAAACGTTGTTTGTGAAGCGAGCGCCATGGTGGCGAGCGCGAGTGCGAGAATACGAATACTGATTTTCATGATACTACCCTTTCTGGATGGTTTGACTTTCGCAGAATAATTCGCCCATGGTGGAAAATTAGGATGGGTTTATTTCCATCCGGCCATCTTTTGTAAAACGGTTACCGCTTCAGCAGCACCACCAATGAAAGATTTTTTCCGTTGGCGATGTCGTGGCCGTGAAAGGGATGCTGCTCCCACCCGGCGGGGATGGCGAGCGTGGCGGCGAGTTCCCGCGGGACCACGCAAAGCCGCGGGCCGGGCTG
>DASZPK010000711.1:0-10349 GCA_035550335.1 Chthoniobacteraceae bacterium
GATCATGAGCACGATGCCGAATTCCCCCACCGTGTGCGCGAAACTGAGGATGACGCCGGCCATGATCCCACGCGAGGCGAGGGGCAGTGTGATGCGGCTGAAAATCCGCCATGTGCCGGCCCCTTCCACGCGCGCGGCCTCTGCGTAGATGGCGGGCACGGACCGCAGCGCCGCCTGGAACGGCTGGATCGCAAACGGCAGGCTGTAAATGATCGAGCCGAGCACGAGCCCCGGGAAACTGAATGCGAGCGTCGATCCCGTTAGCGATTTCCACAAGCCGCCGAGCGGGTGCTGCGGCGCGAACAGCACAAGCAGGTAAAACCCGATGACGGTCGGCGGAAGCACGATGGGCATGGTGACCAGCGTTTCGATGAAAACCATTCCGCGCCACCGGCAGCGGTTCAGCCAGTGGGCGAAAGGAAGCCCGAGGAGCACCAGCAGCAGTGTGGTGATGAACGCCAGCCGGAGCGTGAGAAGCAACGCCTCCGTGAAATCGGGCGAAACGAGGCCGCTCATTGCGCGTTGTTGTTCAACAGGAAGCCGTACCGGTCAAAAATTTTGCGCGCGGCATCGCTGCGCAAAAATTCGAGGTAGCTTTTGGCGAGCGGATTCCTGGAGCCGGCGCTGGTGAGCACGGCGGCCTGTTCGAGCGGAGGGTAGCTGTCGACGGGAATCACGTACGTGTGCGGCGGCGCCTTTCCCGATTTCGGGTCGATAATGAGCGACAGTGCGACGATGCCCGCGTCGGCGTTGCCGCTCTGCACGAATTGCGCGGTCTGTGAGATGTTCTCGCCTATGACCAGGCGGTCCTTCACGGCAACCCACAATCCGTAATGCTCCAGCGCCGCCTTTGCCGCGCGGCCATAGGGCGCATGGTCGGGATTGGCGATGGCGATCTTTTTAATGAGTTGCATGTCCTTCAAAATATCGAGCCCCTTGCTCACGTCGATTTTGTCGCTCGTCGTCCAGAGCGCGATCCGCCCGTGCGCATACACTGTGATACTTTGTTTGTCAGCAAGGCCTGCGTCGGCGAGCTGCTTTGGGTAGCCGATGTCCGCCGACAGGAAAATATCGAATGGCGCGCCGTTCTTGATCTGCTCGAAAAAATTGCCCGAGGAGCCGGTGGAGACCTTCACGTTCGCGCCGGGATGGTCCTTCTGGAATGCGGCATTCAGCTCCTGCATGCACTTGGCGAGGTCGGCGGCGGCGGCGATGGAGATTTCGTCCGCGGCGCGGGCGCTGGGAGCTGCGGCCATGCAAAATGCTACAATGCCTGCGAGAAGAAGTGAAAGCGGGAATTTCATGACGGAGGCTTCCTATCACCTTTTGATTTGCTTCTCCCGCTTAAATTTCGCATCGCGCGTCCATTTCCTTGTCTTGACGCGATGTATTCAGTGGAGGAGGTTGTTTGTGTCCAGATGCCGGGATCGCAATGAACGTCACGGTTTCCATCGACGGTGCGTCACACGAAGCGCAGGCGGGCGAATCGCTCATCGATTTGCTTAACCGGGTCAAGACTGTTGTGCCGCAGGTCTGTTATCATCCGCAACTGGGCCCGATCCAAACTTGCGACACCTGCATGGTCGAGGTGAACGGAAAACTCGCCCGCGCCTGCGGGACGAAGGTCGCGGCCGGTATGTTGGTGCTGACGAAAACCGCGGCGGCGGATGCGGCGCAGCGCGAGGCATTCGACCGCATCCTCGGGAACCACCTCCTCTACTGCACCGTCTGCGATAACAACAATGGGAATTGCACCGTCCACAATGCGACGAAGTTGCTCGGCGTCGAGCATCAAGCCATCCCGTTTAAAAAGAAGCCTTACGAGGAGGACCACACGAATCCGTTTTACCGGTACGATCCGCAGCAGTGCATTCTTTGCGGCCGTTGCGTCGAGGCGTGCCAGGACCTCCAGGTCAATGAGACGCTCTCGATCAATTGGGAGGACCCGCATCCGCGCGTGCTCTGGGATGGCGGCGCGCCGATTGGCGAATCGAGCTGCGTCTCATGCGGCCATTGCATTTCCGTCTGCCCCTGCAACGCGCTCATGGAAAAAACGATGCTCGGCGAGGCGGGCTTTTTCACCGACCTGCCGAAGACGGCGCTCGACGACATGATCGACGTGGTGAAAGGCATCGAGCCCGAGCTCGGCTATGGAAAAATCCTCGAGCTTTCCGAGGCGGAAGCGACGATGCGCGAGTCGCACATCAAGCGCACAAAAACCGTCTGCACCTATTGCGGCGTCGGGTGCAGCTTCGACATTTGGACGAAGGACCGCCACATTTTGAAAGTCGAGCCGAGCCATGGGCCGGCCAATGGCGTGTCGACCTGCATCAAGGGGAAATTCGGCTGGGACTACGTGAACAGCCCCGACCGTCTCACGAAGCCGCTCATCCGGGAAAACGGGAAATTCCGGGAAGCATCGTGGGACGAGGCGCTCGATCTCGTGGCGCTGCGCTTTTCCGAAATCAAGCGCGACTCCGGCCCGGACGCGCTCGCGTTCATCTCATCGTCGAAATGCACGAACGAGGAGAGCTACCTCATGCAGAAACTCGCTCGCGGCGTCATCGGCACGAACAACATGGACAATTGCTCCCGCTATTGCCAGGCGCCCGCGACGGTCGGGCTGTTCCGCACGGTCGGCTACGGCGGTGACTCGGGTTCCATCGCCGACCTCGAAAAGGCGGGCCTTGTCATCATCATCGGCAGCAACACCGCGGAGAGCCATCCGGTGCTCGCCACGCGGATCAAGCGCGCCCACAAATTGCATGGGCAAAAATTGATCGTCTCCGACCTGCGCGAAAATGAAATGGCGCGCCGCGCGGATTTGTTCATCCGCCCCAAGCCCGGCACCGATCTCATCTGGCTCTGCGCCGTGAGCCGGTATCTGCTCGACCACGGCCTCGCGAAAACCGAATTCCTCGAAAAATGGGTGAACGGCCTCGACGATTACAAAAAGAGCCTGGAGCCCTTCACGATGGAATTCGCAGCGGAACAAACCGGCATCCCCGTCGCCACCCTCGAGAAAGTCGCGCACCTCGTGGCCGAATCGCCCGCCACTTGCATCTGCTGGGCGATGGGGGTGACGCAGCACGTGATGGGCTCCGACACCTCAACCGCGATTTCGAACCTGCTCCTCGTCTCGGGCAATTACATGCGCCCCGGCACCGGCGGCTACCCGCTCCGCGGCCACAACAACGTGCAAGGCGCGAGCGACAACGGCGCGATGCCGAACAATTTCCCCGGCTATCAAAATGTCGAGGACCCGGAAATCCGCGCGAAATTTGAAAAGGCGTGGGGCGTGAAACTCCCGCCGAAAAAAGGCCTCGATAATCACCAGATGATCGACGCCATCCACGAGGGAAAACTGAAGGCGATGTATCTTTTCGGCGAGGAGATCAGCCTGGTGGATTCCAATTCCAATTACGTGACCGACGGCCTCGCAAAGCTCGATTTCTTCGTCGTGCAGGACATCTTTTTCAGCGAGACCTGCAAATTCGCCGACGTGGTGCTGCCCGCCAGCCCGAGCCTCGAAAAGGAAGGGACGTTCGTCAACACCGAGCGGCGCATCCAGCGGCTCTACCAGGTGTTCGAGCCGCTCGGCGAGAGCAGGCCCGATTGGATCATCATCCGCGACATTGCGAATCGCCTCGGCGCGCATTGGAACTACAGCCATCCCTCGGAAATCATGGACGAAATCGCGTCGGTCACGCCGATGTTCGCGGGCGTGAATTACGCGCGGCTCGAGGGCTACAAATCGCTGCATTGGCCCGTGGCCGCCGATGGGAGCGACCAGCCGCTGCTCTACACGGAGAAGTTTTTCTTCCCGGACGGGAAAGCGAAATTGTTCCCGCTGAAAATCACGCAACCCACCGAGCAGCCCGACGCGGAATTCGATTTGCATTTGAACAACGGGCGGCTGCTGGAACATTTCCACGAGGGAAATCTCACCTACAAATCGGCGGGCATCCGCGAAAAAGTGCCGGATACGTTCGTGGAGGTCTCGCCGCAGCTTGCGAAGGAGCGGGGAATCGCGAGCGGCGCGTGGGTGCAGCTCGTCTCGCGCCACGGCCAGGTGCGCGTCCGCGCGCTTGTGACCGACCGCGTGGTGAACGGCGAGCTCTACATGCCGATGAATTCAACATCGAGCCCGGTCAATAAACTCACCAGCAGTCACACCGACCTGGTGACCCACACCCCATCCTACAAGGAGACCGCCGTGAAAATGATCGTGCTCGGCGAGAAGGGCGAGAGCCCGCTGCCGCGCGTGAATCACCGCTTCGGTCACCCGACCCCGCAGCGCGGCGTCGAGGTGGAACGCAAATGGGAGCGGCCCGATTACCGGCTGCCGGGCGCGCGTTTCGCCGCGAAAAATCACAAACAGGAGCACTGACATGGCCGAGCCCATCCCACTCGAAATCCCCGCGCGCGACCCGGTGCGGGAGTTGCAGGCGCGCCTGCAAAACGCGCCCGTCGAGCACGCGGAGGCGCTCCTCGCGGGCTACGATCTTTTGCAAAGCCTGCACGACAGCGGCTCGCTCGATATCCTGCGCGGGATCGTCGGGCAAAAGGACGCCCTCATCGGCCAGCTCGCCGCCACCGCAAACACGCCGGAATTCATCCGCGGCCTGCGCAACATGGTCGTGCTCGCCGAGGCGCTCGGAAAAATCGATCCTGGCGCGATGGAAGCGGTGACCGATTCCTGGACGCAGGCGCTTGCGAAAATCCGGGAGGATGTCTGCGATCCGCCCGGTCTTTGGAAAATCCTGCGCCAATTCCGCGGCAAGGATTTGCGGCGCGGCCTGCTGCTGGTGAACACGCTGCTCGAAAAATTTGGTTCCAACCTCTGCCATGAAAGGAGCAATTCCCATGAACCAGAACACAACTGAAATGAATCGCTGGACCATCGCCGTCGCGGGAGTGGTGATGCAAATCGCGCTCGGCGCGGTCTACGCGTGGAGCGTCTTCCGCATCCCGCTGCACAATGCCTACGGCTGGTCGATCTCGCAGATCACGATGGCCTTCGAGGTCGCCATCCTCGTGCTCGGCTTCGCCGCGTTTGCGGGCGGGCTATGGATGCGGCGCACCGGGCCGCGCACGGTCGGCATCGTGGCGGGCATTTGTTACGGCGCCGGCACCATTCTAGCCGGCCGCACCGGCGGCAGCCTGCCGATGCTTTATCTTTGCTACGGGCTGCTCGGTGGCGCGGGCGTCGGGCTCGGCTATATCATTCCCGTGGCGACGCTCATCAAATGGTTCCCCGATCGCCGGGGAATGATCACCGGCATCGCGGTCGCGGGATTCGGCGCGGGGGCGCTGATCACCGCCCCGATCGCCGCGCGGCTCATCGCGAGCGTCGGCCTGCCTTCCACATTCATGGCGCTCGGGATCGCATACCTCATCGCGGTCACCGGCGCGGCGCTCTTCATGAAAAATCCGCCGGAGAATTACAAGCCCGCGGGCTGGGAGCCGCCGGCTGTGGAGCACAACGCGCGCGCGACGAAGGATTACACGCTCGGCGAGGCGATGCACACGTGGCAATGGTATGCGCTTTGGGGCACGCTGTTCCTGAACACGCTCGCTGGCATCTCGATCATCTCGCAGGCGTCGCCGATGGCGCAGGAAATCAGCGGCGTGACCGCCCTCGTGGCGGCCGGAATGGTGAGCGCGATTTCCGTGGCAAACGGCGCGGGGCGTTTCCTCTGGGCGTGGCTTTCCGATTTCATCGGGCGGCGCACCGTGTTTCTCGTGATGTTCCTGCTGCAGGCCGTGCTCTTCGTGCTGCTCTCGCACACGCAAAATTTCACGTCGCTCACCGCGCTGGCGTTCGTGGTCATCCTTTGCTACGGCGGCGGATTCGGCACGATGCCCGCGTTTGCGGCGGACTTCTTCGGCTCGCGCAATATCGGCTCGATCTACGGGCTGATGCTGACGGCGTGGGGCTTTGCTGGCGTAGTCGGGCCGGCGCTCATCGCGAATATCCGCCAGCAGACCGGTCACTACCAGAACGCGCTGAACGTGATCGCGGGCATCATGCTCCTCAGCGCGGTGTTGCCCATGCTGGTCCACGCGCCGCATGAGCCGAAGGAAAAACCGCATCCTCCGCTCCCCGGCCAGCCGAAGCCGCGCGCGATATGAGCGGGTTCGAGGTCGAGGAATTTCCGCGGGAGGAAAGCGCGCGCGCAGCGATTCTCCGCTGCCGCGTGGGCGGGGTTCCCGAGCCTCAAACCGACGATCTCGCCCGCGAGGAACCGCTGGAAATCCGGATCGGCGGGCGAAACATCGCGGTCACAATGCGCACGCCGGGGCACGACAAGGAATTAGCCGCGGGTTTTCTCCTCAGCGAGGGAATCATCCGGCGCGCCGAAGACATCTCGGACATGGCGGACAGCCAGGGATGCGAGGTGTCCGAATTCAAAAACATCATCGATGTGACGCTCGCGCCCGGTGTGGAACTCGATCTCGAAAAATTGACGCGGCACGTGTTTGCCTCGTCGAGTTGCGGCGTCTGCGGGAAGGCCTCCATCGATGCCGTGCGTCAGAATTTTCCGGTAATCGCGGCGGAGAACTTGGCGGTTTCGCTGGAAACCATCGCGCGTTTGCCCGCTACTTTGCGCGAGGCGCAGGCGACATTTGCAAGGACCGGCGGCTTGCACGCTGCGGCGATTTTTGATGGGCGAGGCAAGCTGCTCGTGCTGCGCGAGGACGTGGGGCGGCACAATGCCCTCGACAAAGTTATCGGGCACGGCCTCCTGCGCGGGCCATTTCCATTCGACGAGCATGTGCTGCTTGTCAGCGGGCGTGCGTCCTTCGAGATCATGCAAAAAGCGCTCGCAGCGCGTATCCCGATCGTCTGCGCCGTCTCTGCGCCGTCGAGTCTTGCGGTGGAATTCGCGAGGGAAAACGGTCAGACCCTGGTCGGATTTCTACGCGGCGAGACGATGAACATCTACGCGCATGCGGGGCGGATTGCCGGGGCGGGCGTCGCTACCTCGCTTCGCGGAGCCGTGGCCGTAGCCCGGTGATGTGATCGAGCGCCTCGGCGATGGCGGGCGCGAGAGGGGGCAGGCATTCGGCAATGGATGAGGGGCGGCCCGGGAGGTTCACGATGAGCGATTGTCCCCGGATGCCAGCGGTCGCGCGGGAGAGGATGGAGGTTTTCACTTTTTCGTAGCTGCGCATGCGCATCAATTCGCCGAAACCCGGCAGCTCTTTTTCGAGGACGGCCTGCGTCGCTTCCGGCGTCACATCGCGCGGCCCCGGCCCTGTTCCGCCAGTGGTGATGATGAGCGGGCAGCGCTCGACATCCGCGAAATGCAGGAGTCGTTCCTCGATTTTCGCGTGGTCGTCGGGCAGCAGGGCGCGCGACCATTCCAGCGGCTCATCGAATATCTCCTGTACCACGCGCTCGATCTCCGGCCCGCTGGCGTCCTCGTAAACCCCGGCGCTCGCGCGGTCGCTGAGCGTGATGCGCGCGATTTTCATTGCTTGGTCTTTTCCACGACGCGGATGCCCTCGATCACCATCGCCTTGTCCACCGCCTTGCACATGTCGTAAATCGTGAGCGCGGCCCCGCTCACGGCCACGAGCGCTTCCATTTCCACGCCGGTCTTGCCGGTCGTCTCCGCCTCGGCGCGGATCGCAATCGAATCCGCACGGACCGTGAATGAAATCTCCACGTGATGGAGCGGCAGCGGGTGGCAAAGCGGAATCAGCGAGGCAGTGGTCTTCGCGGCCTGGATGCCCGCGATCTTAGCGACCGCGAGGACATCGCCCTTCGGCAGCGCCTGCTTTTTCAAGAGCGCAATCGTCTTGCGTGCGCAACGAACACACCCTTCCGCCACGGCGCGGCGGCGCTGGTCGGGCTTGCCTGCGACATTCACCATTTGCAACGCCCCTTTATCGGTGAGGTGGGAAAGACGGGCAGGGGACTTTTTTCGGGTGTTGGACATGATTTATACAATCGGTCGCAGCCAGAGGAAACCGGCGGGCTCTCCTTCCTTTATCATGCCGGGATGCCCGGAGGGAATCCGCAAAAGCGCATTCATCCCCGCGATGCCGGTAATGTCTCCGGAACTCTGGAACCGCAACGCGCGCAGTCGGAATGCCCCGTCGCGCCACGCCGCGTGGCAGGGCCAGTAGGTCTCGCGCGGATTCGGGCGGGAGCTGAAATCGTGACCCATCCGCCCTTCGAGCATCCGCTCCGCCGGCGTCGCGCCGAGCATCGCCTCCAAAACAGGCGCGAGCACGCGGTAAAAAATGGCGGCATGCGAAACCGGATTGCCCGGCAGGCCGAATGCGAGCTGTTTTCCCCGAGCGGCGAAAATGAGCGGCTTGCCCGGGCGCATGTTGATCTGGCTGAGCAGAATTTCGAATCCCGCCTTTTCCAGCAAGGGACGTGCGAAATCGTAAGCGCCCACGCTCGCGCCGCCGGAGATGAGGAGCACATCAAAATCGCGCGCGTTCGCGACAGCATCGATGGACTTCTCGAAATTGTCCGGCAGCCGCAACTGATTCACCAGTTCCGCGCCGTGCTGCGCGAGCAGAGCCGCGACCAGCGTCGAATTGCAGTCCCGGATTTGCCCGCCGGAAGGAGTTTGCGACGGATCGACGAGTTCATCGCCCGTCACGAAATGCACCACGCGCGGGCGGGCGCCGACCTTCGGGCGCGTCGCCCCGCACGAGGCGAGCACGGCGAGATCGCCCGGCGAGAGCGTGACGCCGGGCTTCAGGAGGAGGTCTCCCTTGCGGCAGTTTTCGCCCTGTCTCCGGATGTTTTCGCCCGCCGGAATTTGCGGCGAAACCAGTTTGCCGTTTTCCAGCGCGGCCTCCTCCTGCATCAGGACGCAATCCGCGCCTTCCGGAATTTTCGCACCGGTAAATATGCGCGCGCATTGCCCCACGGAGATGGCCGCGGGATTGCCCACGCCAGCCTGGATTTCGGCAACGATTTCGAGCGGCTTCCCGGCGTCGGCGGCACGAAGCGCATATCCATCCATCGAGGAGCAATCGAATGGCGGCGAGTCCATGTCTGCCACGATTTCCCCGCGCAAAACGCGCCCGAGCGCATCCGCAAGCGGCGTCTCCACGGGCGGCATGAGCGGCGTGCGGGAAAGAATCAGGGCGAGCGCTTCGTCAATCTGTTTCATGCGGGGAGGGCTTTGATTTTCCAGATCGGCACATCCTGTTTCAAGCGGTCCATGAACGTGGCTACAAACGCAAGCGCCGCGGCGCGATGCCTCGACGCCGCCTGCACGATGACTGCGGCTTCGCCAACAGGAACGAGGCCCACGCGGTGATGCACGCTGACGAAAACGCACGAGTGCTCCGCGAGGATTTCGCGGGCGACACGCTCGATTTCGCGTTCCGCCATCGGCTGGTAGGCCTGGTATTCGAGCGCCCGGATCGCGCGGCCCTCCTCTTCCCTGCGCACGATGCCGGAAAACACCGCGAGCGCACCGCATCCCTCCGGCGCTTCGCGCGATGGCGCAAGCGGCCTGTCGGAAATCACGATTTCGATACGAGGGTTCGATTCCATATCAACCGCCGGAAACCGGCGGGATCAGCGCGATTTCGTCCGCGTCGGAAAAAGTCTCGTCCAAGGTTGTATAAACATAGTTTTTCGCCACGCGCGTGGAGTTTTTATGCCGCGTGATGCCGGGGATTTTCCCGTCCAGCATTTGCCACAATTCATCCGCGGTGATTTTTCCCGCGGGGGAAAGCTCGATCTCCCCGCACCCCGCCTCTGTTTGCAGATGGGCGAAAAGCTTCACTTTCATCAGCCGCCGATCGCCGTCATGATGCGCCCCGGGTGATAGTTGTTGCGGAACTGGTGCTCGAGCGGTTTGTCGCGCAGGGCGGCGAGGAACAATTCGCGCAAACCTTCCAGGTCGACCGCGGGCCGAAGCGCCGGCTTCAAATCGATCTCGCCATGGTTGCCGAGGCAGGGACGGATTTTGCCGTCGGCGGTGAGCCGCATCTTATTGCACGTGTCGCAAAAATGAAGGTTGGTGATGGCCCCGATGAACCCAAGCGTAACTCCCAATTCCGGCAGCCGGAAATATTGCGCAGGCCCGCTTCCGTACCTGCCGGCATCGGGAATCATCGCGGTATGCCGCGCGATCAACTCCTTCGCCTCGGCGACGGGGAAGAAGTTCCGTTCGTCGAGCATTTCGGTGAGGCTCACCGGCATGAGTTCGATAAAACGGAGGATCAGTTGCTTTTCAGCCGCGAATTTCACCAGCGGCCAGATTTGATTTTCGTTGATGCCCCGCATGAGCACCGCGTTGAGCTTCACCGCGCCGATGCCCGATGCGCGCGCCGCCTCGATGCCTTCCATAACGTCCGCCAAT
>DASZPK010000712.1:0-6172 GCA_035550335.1 Chthoniobacteraceae bacterium
GTTCGTCGGCCCCGCCACCATCAGCAAGGAGCGCGTCATTGCCAACATGCGCACCAAGGTCGGCAAATATTATGTCCCCGAGGCCGTCGATGAAGACGTCCGCAACCTCTACGCGACCGGCAGCATCAGCAACGTCCGCATCGAGCCGCAAAAAGTGGCCGATGGCGTGAAAGTGATCGTGGTCATCCAGACGAAGGCAACCGTGAGCGAAGTGGTTTTCCAGGGCGTCACTCAATTCAAGGTCAGCCACATCCGCAAGGACATGAAGGTCAAGCCCGGCAGCGTCCTCGATGAAGCCGACATGGAAGTCGACCGCCAGAAGCTCCTCGACATGTATTCCGACCACGGCTACGCAAACACCACCGTGACCTACAAGGTCGACATGAACCCCGACACCGGCGCGGCCAAGGTCACCTACATCGTCAATGAAGCCCAGAAGATGGCGATCACGCAGATCGAGTTCAACGGCAACACCCATTTCAAGACGAAGGAACTCCGCAAGGCCATCAAGAGCCGCACCCGCAACATCCTCTCCTTCATCACCAAGGATGGCCGCGTCGATACCGACAAAATGGACGAGGACGTATCCGACCTCCACGATTTTTACCAGGACCACGGCTACCTCGACGTGACCATCAAAGGCCCCGATGTCGTCCCGCTCCAGAAGGACCGCGTGAAGCTCGTTTATGAAATCAACGAAGGCCCCATCTACCACGTCCACAGCGTCTCCATCGATGGCGCCAGCGTCTTCACTCCCGACCAGGTGCGCGCGGTCGTGAAGCTCAAGGAAGGCGGCATCTTCTCGCCCAAGCAAATGGACGACGACAAGACCGCCATCGAAAAACTCTACGGCGGACGCGGCTACGTCGACCTCCACATCGACACGCCGACCTCCATCACGGGCGATCACCTCGTGGACGTGACCTTCCATCTCGACGAAGGCAGCCAGTCCTACATCGAGCACATTAATATCTCCGGCAACACCCGCACCAAGGACAAGGTCATCCGCCGCGAAATCCAGGTCCACCCCGGCGACCTCTATAACACCAACCTCGTCGACGTCAGCAAGGCCCGCCTCGAAAACCTCAAGTATTTCAAGAAGGTCGACACCTATCCCTCCGACACGAACGTCCCGGGCCGCAAGGACCTGAACGTGATCGTCGAGGAGGAACGCACCGGCTCGTTCAACTTCGGCGCAGGCTTCAGTTCCATCGACAGCCTCTCCGGCTTCGTCGAGGTCCAGCAGACCAACTTCGACCTCTTCCACCCGTGGGACTTCACCGGCGGCGGCGAGCGCTTCCGCGCCCGCATCCAGGCCGGCACCGAGCGCAAGGACGCCGTCCTCTCGCTCACCGAGCCTTGGTTCATGGACCACCAGCTCGCGGTCGGCGGCGAATTGTTCTTCCACGACGACACCTACTCGAGCGACGTTTACGACACGCGCAACTACGGCCTCGACCTGAACATACGCAAGGCCCTCACCCCCTTCACCTCCATCCGCGCCGATTATCGCATTGAGGAATTCACCATCTACGGCCTCTCCGGTTACGGCTTCTATTCCCAGCCGATCCTCAACGCGCAGGGCAACTATTGGAAGAGCTCCATCTCCACCACGCTCTCTTACGACACACGGGATAATCTGTTCCTCCCGCGCAGGGGCGAGCGCGTCGACTTCTCGATCATCACCTCCGGCCTCGGCGGCAATGTGAAGGATTACGGCTTCGACCTCAACGCCTCCAAATACATTCACCTGCCAGGCGACACGATCCTCTCCTTCACCGGCGAAGTCTCGACCGTTGCCGGCTACGGCGGCCACACCGTCCCGATCTTCGACCGCCTCTTCCTCGGCGGCGCCAACAACCTCCGCGGCTTCAAATACCGCGACGTCGGTCCCAAGGACCAGTTCGGCGACCCGATCGGCGGCGACACCCTTGCCCGCATCACGGCGGAATACACTTTCCCGGTCGTCGAGCGCGTCCGCGGCGCGGTGTTCTACGACACAGGCTTCGTGAATTCCGGCAACTACAGCTTCTCCACCAGCAACCTCAACTCCGACATCGGCCTCGGCGTCCGCCTCGACCTCCCGATCGTCGGCCCTGTGCGCCTCGACTACGGCTACCCCATCCAGGAGGACTCGTTCAGCTCGCACAGCGGGCATTTCCAGGTCAATCTCGGCTATCAATTTTGAACGAATTGCCCGCCCATCGGTCTTAACATCCTACCCATCATCACAATCACCAGCAGTCTTATGAAAAAACTCATCGTCCTTTCCTGCGCACTCGCCTGCCTCGTATTCGCCGCCGGCACCGCCAGCGCGCAGAACCTGAAGATCGGCACCGTAGACATGGAGAAAATCTTCAAGAACTACTACAAAACCAAGGACGCCGAAGTCCGCATCAACGAGGCCCGCACCACCGCCAAAAAAGAGCTCGACGACCGCGTCGAGCAGTACAAAGAGACGATGGACGAAATCAAGCGCCTCAACGACGAACTCCAAAACCCCGGCCTGAGCGATTCCAAGCGCGACGACATCACCAAGACCCGCGAGGAAAAAATCAACGAGTTTCACAACCTCGACCGCGAAATCCAGGAATTCCGCGCACAGCGCGAGAAAGACCTGCAGGACGACGCCATCCGCATGCGCAACGACATCGTCACCGACATCATGAAACTCGTAAACGCCAAGATTCAGAGTGAGAATTACGACTTCGTCTTTGATCGGTCGGGGCCGAGCTTGAATGGCGTGCCGGTGATGATTTATGCGCGGGCGGCGGTGGATTTTAGCGACGACATCATTACACAGCTCAACAAGAACAAGCCGAAGGATACCTCCACGCCGGCGCCGTCCCACTCGCCGGCCGCTCCCGGCAGCACGAGCCCCGGGCCGCCGTGATGAGCAGGAGTGTCGATGAACTCGCGGCGCTTGTGGAGGGGCAGGTCGCGGGAAACGCGGGAAGTGCGGCGATCCATGGGGTTGCCGCAGTGCAGGATGCGGTGGAAGGGCAGATCACTTTCCTTGCCAACCAGAAATATCTGCCTGCGCTGAAAGCGACGCGGGCAACGGCGGTGTTGGTTCCGCCTGATTTCACAGGGGAAACATCCGCCATTCAAATTCGCGTTGCAGACCCGATGGTGGCGCTGGCCAAGGTGCTCGAAGTCTTTGCGCCGCCGGCGGTGGTTTTTGCGCCGGGGGTTCATGCCACGGCTGTGGTCGCGCCGGATGCGGTGCTTGGCAAAAATGTCTCGGTGCAGGCTTATGCGGTGGTCGAGAGCGGGGCGAAGATTGGCGATATTTCCGTGGTGGGCGCGCACGTTTACATCGGGCATGGCGCGGTGTTGGGTGCGGATTGCAGGATTTACCCCAACGTAACCATTCGCGAGCATTCGATTATCGGAAGCCGCGTCATCATCCATAGCGGGGCGGTGATTGGGGGGGATGGGTTTGGATACGAATTCTCCGGCGGCAAGCACGTGAAAATCCCGCAGACCGGCATCGTCCAGATCGACGATGATGTGGAGATCGGCTCGAACACGACGATTGACCGCGCCCGTTTTGGCAAAACCTGGATCCAGGAAGGGACGAAAATCGACAACCTCGTGCAGATCGCCCATAACGTGGTGATTGGGAAGCACTCCGTGATTGTATCGCAAGCCGGTATTTCGGGGAGCACCCGGCTGGGACAGTATGTCACACTGGCCGGCCAAGTCGGTCTAGTCGGGCATCTGGAAATCGGGGACCAAGTCATCGTCGGCGCGCAGTCTGGCGTGAGTAAGAACATCCCCGCGAAGGAGATATGGCTGGGATCGCCCGCGACGCCCATGCAGGAGCAGAAGGAGAAGTTTGCCAATATCAACCGGTTGTCGAAGCTCTTCGCCCGGGTGAAGAAATTGGAGCAGGATTCAGACTCAAAATCGAAATCTTTGCCGGGCGAGAGCTAAAACTTGCCAGCCACGACGCCCCCGCTAAGGTTTTGCCCGTCCCATGAAAAAGACGGGCTCCAAGGCAAAAGCCAGGGTGAAACCGGCCAAGCGCAAGCGGAAGGTTTCGAGCGCCAAGCTGCCGATGCAGCGCCAGCTCTATTTCCCGTACGAGGGGAAGCATTTCGACCTGCGGGCGTTGTTTGACAAAGTTAACGCGCGCTATTTCAGGAACGCGCTGCGCAATTACACGGTGATGTGGGGCCAGAAGCGGAGCCAGCGGCCGAAGGAGTATTTTGTGTTCGGGACGATCCAGGAGGACGACCGGGTGATCAAGATCCACCCGCTGCTTGACGCGCCGTGGGTGCCGTCGTGGTTCCTGGAATTCGTGATGTATCACGAAATGTTACATGCGTTAACGCCCGACCGGTACGATTCCAGCGGGCGGCGGATCGTGCACCACGATGAGTTTTACAAGCGCGAGCGGAAGTTCCGGTTCTACAAGCGGGCGAAGAGGTGGGAGGATGCGAACCTGGCGCGGTTTTTGAGGTAGGCGGGATAAACCGCAAAGGACGCAAAGGGGGCGCGCGCATGTGGGCAGGCGGGAGACACGCAGCCGCACGGGGAAGCCGTTGGAAACGGCTGGTTGCTCGTTGTGCGGCACAGAGCACCGGGCTGAAGCCCGGTGTTAATGGGAGTTTTTGATTTCCCTTCTCTTTCTTTTGGCTTAGGAGCGAAGAAGTGGGAGGATGCGAACCTCGCGCGGTTTTTGAGGTGGCGAAGTTTTTTCTAGACGCGCTCTTTCGTCCCTGACGGGACTATGTGATTTTAGCTATGCGTTTGCACAGGCAGTAAACTGCCTGCCTATTGTCGATCGTCCCTACGGGACTTTGCAGCAATCGCACAGGCTGGAGCCCGGGGAATTTTGGTGCGCAAGAGGGCGCGTGCGGCCGGCAATGCGTCACTGCACGTTGTATTCCTCCAGCATCTTGCCGATCAAATCCTCCTGCGGGAAATCCTTTCGCAATACTTTCAGCCATGCCCCCTTTTCCTCGGCGCTCATTTTCGGGTCGGCGGCGCAGGATAATTCGCGGATCTCGAATTGCAGCGAGCGGTCGCTGATTTGGGACGCCAGGTCGAAGGCCGTCTTGAAATTCCCGGTGCGGATGTAAAAGCGGGCCAGGTCTTCCAGCGAGTTGTTCCGCTGGAAATTCCCCTTCGCTCCCTCGACGTTCGCGAGGAGCAGGGCCTCCGTCGCCTTGAACACATCGGCCGGTATCACTGGCGGGGGCTTCGGTTTTTCGTCGTCATTATCGGGACCCTCGTGGAAGAGATGCTCGTCGTTGAAATATTCCAGGTCCAACGCGCCCTCCTCGTCCCGGCCAAGCCTGCGCAATATTCCATACTGGTCAAAATCGACGCGTTTTACAGTGTGATACACCCCGTCCTCACCCGCCGTGGAAATCTTCCATGCCACGTCGCTATCGAAGCGCGCGATCGTGTCCTCTTTTCCAAGCAGATGCGTCATCACCGTCGCGCGCGCGCGGTCCACGGCGATGTATTCGTATTCCCCCTTGTCATTCACGCGGGTGATCGCAGGCGGGTCCCCGGGCTGCTGTGATGGCTTCACGGTGTAGCGCCAGTCATCCTCGGTGAGGATTTGCCCGGTCGCACCATCCCAGGAGAGCGCCACTTTCAAATCTCCCTCGTTCGGGTCCAGGTAATTGTAATTCAGCGTGGGATGCCCATCCTCGTCCTTGCCGTAATCGAACACATCGTGTTGCAGCGCATCTTCCTCCTCGCCCGATATCCATTCCGTGAGCGTTACACCGGGATCATTCGCGGTCACGCTGGCAGCTTCGCCGCCGTTCGCCGCCTTGCCATCATCCATCAACGCCACATGGGAGAGTTTGAAACGGTGCTGCCATCCGCTGACGGTGAACGCATCCGGATGGCCATCGGCCCCGAAGCTGACCGAAAACGCCACCGTCTTTTTTCCCTCCTTGAGCCGGATTTGCGAGACGTAATCGCCCTTGTAAACCCACTCGATCGGGGCAGCGTCCGTCACCTTCAGCTCGCGGACGCGGCCCTTTTCAAACCGCAGCGTCCAGTCATCCTGATCCACGGCTCCTTTCAGGGTGAATACGTCTCCCTCCTGCGTCGCCTTCCATGCCCCGTCTTCCGTTTGGAAAGCGGCCTTCAGGGGGTCCTTGTCGTGCGGCATCAGCAGGGTCTGGCCGGTCGGCAGCAGCAC
>DASZPK010000713.1:0-5646 GCA_035550335.1 Chthoniobacteraceae bacterium
TCACGGGTCTAAGCAAACACGGCGCTTTGCCGGTAGAGCGAACAGATGTAGCGGACCTTGAGGATCATCCTTGCCATATCGGCCGGCCCGGTCGCCGGACCGCCCAGGGTTTTTGCCAGGGGTATCATGCCGAGTCTCTGCGCGTCCTTTGCGAGGGACGCAAGCGCTGCCATGTCGAGGGACGCTATGCCGGATTCGGATGTCCGTTCGACGGTCTTTTCAATTCGTCCCAACAAGTTTTCCACGACGCGGGGAATCGGGGAGACTGTCTCTTCCGCCTCCTCCTCTTCGTCCCAGTCGTCGTCGTTTTCACGAAAGACGTTGAGCACGGCATTCAATACGGATGTTTTCGGCGCCTTTTTACCGGCTGCGGAGAATGCGAGATGAACGATCGCGCCATCCGATGCGCCGATCCGGTGCAACGCGAGCGGCTCCGCGGCAATGCCGATTTCCGATGGAAATATCCTGGCGACGAAACGCCATTGGGATTCGCCGGTTGAATTCATGTCCTCCAGGAATTTGATGGCCTGCGCGGTCCAGTCGCGGTAGGGAACTGCGAGCAAAAAAGAGGCGTTGTTCCCGTCGAAGATCTCCCATTGGAACAACTGCTTTTGTTCGTCGAAATATCGCCGGCCGAGCTTTCGCGGTTGTAACACAACAATGAGATCGAGCGGATGCATTTCGCGGAGGCCGATGGGAAAGACGCGTGCAATGTACGCGCGCAAGGCCGGCCAATCGGAAAACAACTTCCCGCCGAAATCAAATTCGGATGCGGTGACTGCGCCCAAAATCATTCCTTTCGTCGAGGAGGATGACGATAGACGTCCCTCCGGGTTTCGCCGCGGGCTTACGAGGGCCATTCTGCTGCGGGCGGATTCCTCCGGGCTTTCGATTCCCTCCCACGGGCCTGATCCTTGGAACCGATTCAGCGGGTTGAACCCTGCGGCTTGCGTGATGGGGCGCGCATCACTCCACGAATACCACGCCTTGGCCGCCGGTTCCCAATAGAGCACGGTGAGCCCGAGATAGCCCGAGGCGGTCTGCCATGGATAGGCGGCGGCGCCCAGCAGGTCGAGCCGGCTGAGTTCCTCATATTGTGTGCGGTGGACACCCACCAGGTCGGAGCGTGCGCGCGAGGAGGGATCCTTCAAAGCATGCGCCAGGGCGTGGGCACGCGCCATGGCGAGCAGCAGGCCCGCCTCGGAGGCGCGCCCGAGACGCTCGACAATCGCCGCGGTCTCGTCGGCCAGGGCCCTGAGCATTCGCGCCAAACGCGGGAGATTGGTTGCCTGCGCGGACATGCCCAATGTTTGGAGTCGTTCCTTGAGCGAGCTGGAAACGTGGGCAAGCCCGACCTGCAATGCCTCCTCGATCACTGCACTCACGGCCTCCAAAATTTCGTCACGCGTCCGCGGCGCTTGCGCCGCTTCCTCCAAAGCTTTCGATGCGGCCACCTCTTCGGGCGCGAGTTTTCCATGGGCAAGGTGAACACACAACACCGCGGCCACCGCGACCGCCTGCTGGCGTGCGCGCGCCGCACCGCTGACGATGATACCGTCGAGCCCGCCACCCGGAACGAAACGGGCCTTGGCTCCCTTGTCGGGAAAATCCACCACCAGCGTTCCCTGCGAGGCGGGCTCAATTTTGCCAGCCCCGGCAAGTTGCCTTCCCTCGCGCAATGCCGCAACGCCGGCCCACTTTTCGAGATTTTCAAGAGTCAGCGCGAGCACCTCCTTTTCGATCTCCTCCCGTGAAAGCAATTCCTTTGGCTGGGCGAGTTCCGCCTGCGGGGAATCTTCCCGCGCCATTTTTTGCAGCCACATGCCGGCGGCGATAATGTGCTGGCAGACGCCGCGGGCCGGACACGTGCATGACGCTTTCGCCGGGCCCGCGGCGGGCATGGTGATTTCGTACGGCGCGATTTTGAAACGGATGGCATCCGTCTCTTCCTCGACCTCGATTTTCAAACCGGCTTCGAGGTCCTTCTGCGCGCGACGCACCAGCCCCTTGTTGGCAAGGGCTTCCCACGCGCCGATGTCGAAACCGGCGACGAGTGTGGCGAGTGAATTTAAAAGAGGACCTTTGCCAGCCATTCGGCGAGTTGTTTTGGAGTGAGCGCCGCAATGTCCATCCCGGCGGCGGCGAGGCGTTCGGCCATTTTGATATCGTAAACCGGGTTCGCAGTTTCATCGAGGGCGGCCAGTCCCAGGAGTTTCACGCCCGACTCGCGGAGACGGGCGCACGATTGGATCAGCTTGCGCGGAGGCGCGCCCTCGCAAAAATCGCTGATGAGCACCACGACTGAACGGCGCGGATTTTCCACGAGACCTTCGCAATAAGCCACGGCCTGGCCGATGTCGGTCCCGCCGCCAAGTTGCACATTCATCAGCACCTCCACGGGGTCGTCCACGTAACCGGTCAAATCGACCACGGACGTGTCAAAAACCACGAGGCTGACCTTGAGCATCGGCAGTCCCGCGAGAATGCCGGCCATTACGGCGCTATGAATCACCGAGGAGGACATGCTTCCGCTCTGGTCGATGCAGAGGATGACCTGCCACGGCAGCCGGCGCTGGATGCGGGAGAAGAAGAGCAGTTCGTCGACCATCAATTGCTTCCTCGTGGCGTCGTAGTTCTTGAGGTTGCGGCGGATGGTCGAGCGCCAGTCGAAATTCTGCGCGACCTTGATCGGGCTGCGCCGGAAGCGGTTCACCTTGCCGGAGAGGGCGCGCCGGACATCGGTTGCAAAACGTTGTTTTAACTCCTCCACCACGTGGCGGATGATGCGCCGCGCCTCGACAAGCACGTCGCCCTTGAGATGACCGCGGAAGGTGAGCAGCAGCCGCAGCAGGTCCATGTTCGGCTCGAGTTTGCTGAGGGTTTCCTTATCGGTCACCAACTCCGTAAGATTGTAGCGGTCCAAGGCGTGTTTTTCGATCACCTCGACCGTTTCCTTCGGAAAAAGCGATCTCACTTCGCCCAGCCATTTCGGGACCGTAAGCTGGCTTGCATCGAGCGACCCGGGGCCGCCGCGCTCCCGCATGCCGCGCCCGGTGTATTCCCGGGAATAAAGATAATCGAGCGCGGTTTCCAAACGCTGCTGCCGGGCGTTCAGGCCCACGCGGATTTGTTCCTTGGAGTAATGACCGAGGATCAGCCGCCAGCGCACCAGGATGTCTTCAGGGGAGGCGCTCATGGCGATTTTTTTTCCGGAGTTTCGACGAGGTCGGCGAGTCCATCGGCTCGCAGGCTCTTCAGCACGGCTTGGCTGAGGCGGTGGCTGCGCTCGAGTTCCGCTTCCGTGAGATCGAAGTTCATCATGCCTCCCAATTCATCCCTGCCGTGAATGGAAGCAACCGCTTCGCCGACTTTGTCCGTCTCGCGCGGAGTGAGGTTTGCAAAAGCGAGGCGTAATTCGGGAAGGGCGCGGAGAAAATCCGCTTCGTCGCAGCCGGCGAGCAAGCCGTTGATGGCGTCCAAAAATGCGCGGTTCTGCCATGCCGTCTCGCGGCATGTGGCGAGGACGCCTTGCAGAAAACCGACGCGCGCGCGCCAGTCCGATTTGCTTCCGCCAATATGGCCGGCGGTGGCGCGCCCGAGTTCCTCCCCGGAAACGCGGTTGGCCGAACGCAGCATGCCGCAAAGACCGCCGGCGATGACCGGCGGCGTCTCCAGCCGGTTCCATGTGGATTGCGCCGCGCTCCAGAAAATTTCCGGGTCGAGCAATTCCTCGCCGCCTGCGGCGAGCAGTTCCCGGAGCGTGAGGAGAGCTTGCAAGGCCGCAGGTATTTCTGCATCCGGGCAGCCCGAGAGGCCGGGTGTGAGGTAACTGCAGCGGAAATAGGCCGCGCGAATCAACCCGGGGATTTCCTTCAAATCATGCGCTTCCAGGGGCTCGCGCGATTGCCATAAAAGCAGGAGCTGCATCGCCGCATTCACCGTGGAGATGAATAACGGATCTTCGCCGAGGCGCGATTCCAGTTGCTCCAGGATTTCCGCGGTGTATGCCTGCAATCCCATCCGGCACGCGCGCACCAGCATCTCCACCGCGGCGCCCGCGCTTCGGCCCTTCGCCTCATCGTCGAGACGGGCGATTGCTTCGCGCAGACGGTTGAGCGCGGCCTCCTCGACGGTGGCACCGTAGATGGACGCATTCACGAGCGCGGCTTCCGTGGCGGGACTCCAGGCATAATCCCAATGCTCCAGCAGAAGATGCAATTGCGTGCCGCGGACAAAATCGGGCCCGCCTTGCAGGGTCCCGAATGGCACATTGATAAACTGAAGGCTGTGCAGAAAACGGCTGGATTCGCGATGGTTCTTGTTGCGGTAAATCTCCAGCGAAAGCTTGCGGCGCACGGAATCATCGAGATTCAATCGCAGCCGCTTCGCCTTTTCGCGGAAGTTGGTGACGATGGGGGTTTCGCCGGCTTCCGGCGGAATGTCCCCGATGGCGGTTCCCGTGAGCACATGGTGCGCGAGCCCCAGCACAACCGCTCCTTCCGCATCGAGCGAACCTTTCACGAAGCAACTCCTGATCCCGTCCAGCAAATCCTCGCGCAGTGGACCGGGGCGGCCGCGCATGTCCGCAAGCAATCGCGTCTGCTGGAGCGCCGCAATTTCGTCGGCGGTCGAAAGCGCGACCTGCAATCCCTTGCTTCGCGTCATGGCGCCGATCTCCACGATCATCCGGGAGGCGACATCCTCAAACGCCCGGTTCCCGCCGCGCGCGGCTTCCGACCAAATTTCATGATAGTAAAATGGCGAGGGCATTCCCGCCCCGTAACCGTTGAGCGCATCGAGTTGCTCGAAACTGTAGCGAATCAAATGGGACGGCGTCGTTTCCATCGCCCCGCTTTTTGGACGGCTCTGCCCCGCTTCGACCAGGGCCGGCAGCACCACGGTGTGAAAACCTCCCGTGACCACCAGGATCCTGCCCCTGCCGGTGCGGCCGGCCTTGGTGATCTCGTTTAACTCTTGTTGTACGGCCTCGGCCATCGCGGCTTCGCGCTGGAGCGTGCCATCGGCTTGCATTTGTTCGAGCGGCGTGTCCTGTCGCGCGAAAAAGCAATAAGCCGCGGTCGCGCGGATGAACGCCTCGGCGTTGCCTCCCGGCACCTGCGATTCGAACAGATGGTCCCACAGCTCGTTCGAATCGCGGCAGCCCGTCGCCACCGCGAGTGCGCGGAGATAAGCGCTGCGCTGCAAATAATGCTCGCGCAGCAGCGATTCCACCCGGGGCGAGGGCGATTGCTCCTCCCGCGCGTATTCGGCCACGACCTGCTCGGCGTAGTCCAGGTCGATGAACCGCAGGCGGCAGCCGAGCGCAGCCCCGGCGCGCAGGGCCACGAGTTCCGGCGAATAATCGCAGAAGGGATAATAGGCCGCAAAACGCGACGGCCCAGGGTCGGGTCCCTCCGCGGGAACCGGATGCACCTGCCGTTTGTTATCGATAAACTGTGTATAAACAGCAAAAGGCGCGCGCGTGGCCGGCTTCAGGATCAGCGGAATCAGGGGTGTGAATTGCGCCGGGCCCTCGATGAGGATTGCCCAGGGCTTCAATTCCTCGATCAGCTTTTGCAAGTGCCAGGAGCAGGCGGGGCTGTGGTGCCGCACCGGAAAATAGACGCACGGCCCGGACGTCAACTT
>DASZPK010000714.1:0-3710 GCA_035550335.1 Chthoniobacteraceae bacterium
GGCGAGCCGGATCGATTCCGGCACCGCGGCACCGACCAGCGTATCGAGCGAATCGAACCCGATGCTGCGCGCCATCGCGGCGATCTCCGCGGCGTTTGGCCCAAGGTGCCGCCGGGGGAAGGAGTCGGTCGCCCCGAGCGGGTCAGGAGTTGTGGTTGCGGGGGTTGGGTTTGGAATGGCCTGATGTTTTTCCGCGGACGGTTCATTCACCGCGGACGTTCCCGAAAATGACATGCCCGCAGGGTACGAAGTCGGCGGGGCAAATCAAGCGGTTTTCGGGCGGTCCGCGAGGGCTTTGAGCGAATACACACCCATGCCGAGGAAAATCAACGCGCCGATTGCCAACAAGAATTTGTCCCAGATGGCAAAGTTGCGGTTGAGCACACTCAATGTTGGGTCCTGGGGATCTACGAAACACGGGACGTTGCCGCCGGTATCCTTCGCCTGTTTGAGGCGGTCGTAGAAATCCGCCGGGTAGCCGTGGATTGTGAGGCGCTCGGATTCATAGATTCTCCCGTTGTAACTATAGGAATATTTGCCCTGCACAATGCGGGTCGTGAACCCGTTGCGCCCGGTGGTCGCGGTTGAATAATGGACATCGAGGATTCGCGCCGGGACGACGGCGGCATCTTTCAGTCGAGCGGCATCGCTGGCGCCCCGTAAAATGGCGACCGCCATCCAGCAGCCCCATCCCCAGGAAGAGCAGGGCGCCGATGGCCAGCACAAACGGATGCTGCTTTTTTGGGGTGACGACCATGCGCTTAATCGTGGCAGGTCGCACCGTGCAGCGCGAGCAGAACGGCGGCGCGACAGACTTCCCGGACTCGCATGGGATTATTTATCCTGCGCCACTTGGTCCAGCGGGTGCTTCCGCGAGGCGAGGAACGCCGTGATTGCGTTGATGTCGTCGTGGCCGAGGGTGCTGCCGTAAGCGGGCATGTTCCCCTTGCCATTTACGATGCGGAGGACGATGTCGCTCGTTTGCAATTTATCGCCAACAAACGTCAGGTCCGGTCCCGCGTGCCCGCCGTCGTTGCCGATCGAGTGGCATCGGATGCAACCCCTTTCGCTGAAGAGCTTCGCCCCCTGGATGATTTGCGGATTGTTGGAGGCGACATCGGTGGGCGGCAGCGGCGTGGCATCGAAATTTGGCGACCACGGCGCATTTGCCCCCGCAATCCACAGCGATCCGATCATGATCACGCTCAACAGCACCACCGCGATCGCCCACGGCCTGCGCGAAGGGGCGCGTTCCCCCTTGTTGTTCAACATCGGTACGATCAGCAGCAGGAAGCCGATGGACAGCGGTGCGAAAATCATCACGGGGCCTTCCATCTTGGGCGGGATCAATGCCAGCACGGCGTAGTACCACGTGAGATACCAGTCGGGCCGCGGATTTGCATTGAGGTTGGTCGGGTCGGGCGCGTTCTCGATCGCGGGCGGCCCTACGAAATACGCGAGGCCCGCGATCACGATGATCATCGCCGTGCCGAATACAAAGTCGCGCCACGCGCCATCCGGCCAGAATGGATGTCCGTTGGTCTCGAGGTATTTTTTGTATTCCGCCCGGTAGGTTTTCGGGTTCACCGGCCTGCCGGCCACGGGCGTCTCGGAGATGCCGTGGCGCAGCACGAGCCAGAGGTGCAGCGCAAGGAAAAAGAAAATGAAAGCCGGTATCAGGAATACATGGATGGCAAAAAAGCGGCTGAGCGTGGCTCCGCCGATCGTGTCGCCGCCGAGGATGAAATGCGCGAGCCAGCCGCCGATCCACGGGATGCGGCCCGCCTGTTCCGCGGAGATGACCACCGACCACGCGGCGGTCTGGTCCCAGCGCAGTAACTGGCCGGTGAATCCCATCACGAGCGTCATGCCGAGGAGGATGATGCCCGTGGTCCAATTCATCTCGCGCGGGAATTTGTATGCGCCGCACAGGAACGTTTGCGCCATGTGCGCGCCGACCATGAGCACCATCGCCGAGGCGCCGTAGTAATGCAGGCCGCGCAGGAAACTGCCAAACGGCGCGCTCGTGATGAACTTCAGCGTGTCGTACGCCTGCGAGGAGGAGGGGATGTACGAAAACGCGAGCGCCACGCCGGTGACGATCTGCACGATGAGCGCCAGCATCGTCGCGCTGCCGAAGACGTACCACCATTTCGCATCGCGCGGCACGAGGTGCTTGAGCGACGGGCCGAGCAGGTCCGTGATGCCAAGGCGGTCATCGAGCCATTCGAGGGTGGCGACGAAAATCTTCTTCATAGCGTGGTCGTGATCGGGATCGCCGTGCTCTTGATCTGCACATAACCGTCGTCGGTGACGCGCGTTTCGTAGCGGTAGAGCGGGCGCGGCGGCGGCCCGGCGGCGACGGAGCCGTCCTTGTAATAAACGCCGCCGTGGCAGGGGCACATGAAAAGCTCGGCGTCCGCCAGCCACCGCACCGGGCAGCCGAGGTGCGTGCAATTCACCGAGAATGCGATGAACTCCTTTTCGCTCACGCGGCGCAGCCAGGCCGCGCTCCGGGAGGTGACGCCCGCCCATGGGAGCGGCGACGGGTCCTTGAACTCCACCTTCACCGTCTTGCCGACGACAAAATTTTCAACCTTGTTCAAATTTTCCCAGCTCTCCGGCGTCTTGCGGAAGAACGGCGCAACGATGAAACCGACCAGCGGCACGCCCAGGATCGCGCCGCACACAGCGCCGAGCCCGACGCACAGCCTTTCGAAAAAACGCCGGCGGTTCATCTCCTCCGGGGTCGCGGGTTTGCAGGGCGGGTGGTCAGGAGTGGTATTTTCGTTCATGGCGGCGCATTTCTGAGATCCATCCGGCGAGCGACGCGGCAAACAGCGCCACGCCGATGAAGAAGATCACCCACGAGGTGATGATGCTCCAAAAAATAAACGCGGTCCCCATCGCGAGCCCGGACGGGAAAAAGTTCGGGCGTGGAAGATGTTCGTCGGGCAGCGGTTCCCAGCCGGGATGCGTGGGGGGCTGCGAATCGTTTTGTGGTACGTGGTTTTCCGGGTTGGTGTTCATCGATGGGTTTCTCCGGTGATCGGCATTTGGGTTTCGGGCCCGGGCGCAAACCAGCGGGCGATCTGCCAGAATATCGCCCCAAGATAGACGAAGCAGAGCGGCACCCACATCATCAGGCCGCCGATCTTCTGGTCCTTGTCCGAGGTGATTCCCCAATCGCCGCGGATTGTGTGGAGCAGGCCGAGTTTATCGGTGGGATTCACGAAAACCGGGCAAACCGAGACAGGCGAAAAGGTGACGATAATCCCGAGCGCGCTGCATGCCATGCAGGTGCCGAAGAGGTAAATGATCGCGCCGGGGGGCGAGAGGCGGCTTCGCTCCGCCGGCGCGAGGATCGGCCACCAGAACGCCATGCCGAGCGCCAGGAGCGACACGGTCTCGATGGCAAATACCGGCCTGTAAACCGCCGCCGCATCGCAAAGCGCCGGGATGTGCCAGAGATACATCGAGCCCATCCCCGCCATCCAGCATGCAAACGGGTGTTTTAACACCGCAGCCAACGGGCGCGGAAGCCTCAAGCCCGGCGGCAAAGCGAAGATCAGGAGCGCCGGGACGACGAGCAGCAGCAGCGTGTGCTGGATCATGTGCGCGCTGAAAAGATAGCCCTGCGCCAGCATGTCCACCGGCGAAAGGAGCGCGAAAAACGCCGCAATCACCGCCGCCGCCATCCACCAGAAACG
>DASZPK010000715.1:0-2006 GCA_035550335.1 Chthoniobacteraceae bacterium
TGGAAGGCATCTACCACGCGAATTTCGTCGTGGCCCGCATGCACCGCGCGCTCAAGCACCTCGCCGATGGCGGCGTCCTGGACGCCGCGCAAAAGGAAAAAGCGCTCGCGACATTGAAGCGCCAGAAGGAGCTTTTTGCCAGCGGCATGGAAACCATCCGCCAGCACGGGAAGATGACCGCGACCGGGGCCGCGGTGATCCAGGGGGCATGCGATTACATGGCGTCGGTGGGTTGATTTCACGTTCCCATCTCTCGTTTTTCGTTGAAAGATTTGCCCGCGCAAGCCCGTATTGGTGGGAATGGATTCGAAAAACAGTCGCTTCGCGGTCCGGAGCGGGATGATTTTGCGCACGCTGGTCGCTGTCGCACTCAGTCTGCCGTTTTGCTGCCGGGCCTTTGAGATTTCCTATTGGGTGTGGGAGCGCACCGCGCCGTTGTCGCAGTCGGAAATCGCGGAATTGCACGCGCAGGGAGTGACGACGATTTATTGGAACGTCGGGGAGATTTCCAATACCGGCGCGGATTGGAAGTGGAAGGCAGCGCCGGAAATGCCGAAGCAGGTCGTGGATGGACTGGCGATCGTTCCCGTGGTGCGCATCACATCCATCGGCAAGACGCCGTTCGAGGGCGCGTCGATCGAGGCCTTCGTCGCGAAACTACGGGTTGCCGCGATTGACAGCGGATTGCAGGTCGATTTCGATTGCCCCGACCGCCTGCTCGGCTCGTATGCCAATGCGCTCAAGGCGCTCCACGCCGCCGTGCCGAAACTCACTGTCACCGCGCTTGCCGGCTGGAGCAACCGCCCGGGGTGGGAGGCATTGCAGCAAAGCGTGGACGCGATTTTTCCGATGTTTTACGACCTCGGACCCGATACCAGTCCGGCGCAAGGCGGCCCCGAGCCGCTCGCAGGCGTGCAGGCGACTTCGGAGCGGATTTCCAGTTGGAGCGCTTGCAAAATCCCATGGATGGCCGGCCTCCCCTCGTTCGGGCGGCTGAGCCTGTTTGGCGCCGATGGGCATTGGCTCGGCAACATCCGCCAATGGGGTTGGGATGACGTCTGTTTTAATCAATGTTTAACATCCGAAAAAACGATTCCCGGCGGAGTCACCCTTTTCCGCGTGAAGGCCGGCGGCATCGTCTCCTCGACCCCCGTGAAAAAAGACCAGGTCGTCGCGGCCAGGCTCCCCGCGCGCGACACCCTCTCCGCCGCAATCTTCGCCGCGCAAAAAGCCGGCGCGCGGGGCGTGGTCTGGTTTCGTCTCCCCGACTCCGGCGACCCCTCCGGATGGTCGCTGAAACAAATGGGCAGCCTGGACCCCCGGTCCGCCTCGCCCAAGCTCGTCCTCCGCGCGACCGCCGCAGGCAGGCTCTCGCTGGTGAACGATTCCTCCACCGACCTCGAGCCCCGCCTCTCCGGCACGAACGGCATGGACCGCGGCTACGCCCTCGAACTCGACGCCGACGCCCCCATTTTCCGCGAAGCCACCGCCGGCGATTTCTGGAAAGTGACCG
This sequence comes from Chthoniobacteraceae bacterium, assembly GCA_035550335.1. Classification (GTDB taxonomy): domain Bacteria; phylum Verrucomicrobiota; class Verrucomicrobiia; order Chthoniobacterales; family Chthoniobacteraceae; genus DASZPK01. The sequence goes on from DASZPK010000715.1 coordinate 1,514, forward strand.
GCCACGCGAACCCCGACACCAAGCCCGCCCTCCTCGCCATCCCGCTTTCCACGCGGCTCACTTTCTGGTTCAGCCACCTGCGCGCCGGCGAATCGCTCGACTGCGGCCTGATCCAGCTCGCCCCGAACACAACATTTAAACAAATCCGCTACCGGGTCCTTCAATTTGGGGAAAAATGGCAATCCATCGAATGAAAGAACCGTCACCTTTCTTGCGGTGTTTATGCCGGTCCCACCCCGCCCGCGGCAAAGGCCCGGCGCCGGCCTTCGCTGATTCAGCTTGCTCCACAATGCGTGTTTCAACAGACTTTGCGATGCATCCCTTTTCGGAAAGACCCATGGCGCTTTATCGTGCAAAGGCCGTATTTATTTGGGTATTGGCACTGGGTTTTACCGTTTCCCATGCATTCGCTAGCGGCGATTGGGACGAGCGCGAGCCGGCCAATCTTTCCTCAATGATGGACCAGCTCCCCGCGAAGTCCTTCGGGGAAATT
>DASZPK010000716.1:0-5766 GCA_035550335.1 Chthoniobacteraceae bacterium
GTGGCTTGCGATCTCCCGGACGGATAGGACGTTCCGAGAACCGCTTTTAGCGCCTGATGGCTGGGAGAGAGTCCCTCTCACAAGATCACCTCTCCCAGCCTGCCACGCCCTGCGATCTGGCGTATCGCAATTGCAGGGCACGTTTTCCTTCTGTTTTTCATAAATCACCTCTACCAGAGCACTTTCGCCAACCCGTGTCAATATTCATTTCTCTAAATCAGAATCAAAAAAAGAAATGAATGTCTCTGAAATTGTTGACATCATGTCTAATTACGCTAGGCTGTCTCCATGAGCACACAAGCGCAATCTGCAGCCAGTGAGGCTGACTCTAATAAAAGGGAGCGCGGCCCTGGCGTCCCAACTATCAATTTAGAAAAAGCTATTGGGAATATGCGAAAAATTTGGGAACAAGAAAAGCGTAACGCGGCCCCTGTCGCGGCCATACTTTCGCATTGGAACTATAAGGCCAAGAGCAGTGGTGGGTTTCAAGCAATTGCCTCGATGAAGCGATTCGGATTACTAGACGAGCAGGGCGGAGGGGACAAGCGTTCATTAAAGCTCTCGACACTCGCACTTGATCTTCTCAAGAACGAAACTACCAATCCGAGCGAATTTTTGTGCCTGTTAAAAACCGCCGCGCTTAAACCTAAATTCCATGCTGAATTGTGGAATCTATACGGAACAGAAATGCCTTCGGATAAAACCATTGAGAGCTTCTTGGTTTTCGACAAACACTTCACAGAAGAAGCAGCGAAATCGTTTTTGCGAGAATATAAGGACACGATTTCGTATGCAAAATTGCAAAGCGGTGATACGGCCAAAGAAGCAGGTGAAGAACAGGAGGCAAATGAAGAACAGACCAAACCACAACACGGCCATACAGAGAAGCATAAGAATACCTCCTCCTCCCACATCATATCAAAAAACAATCCTCCTGCCTCCCCGCCAGTGACAGCCAACTTGCGATATTTACCGATTCCATTGGATATTGGAGACGCAGCTATTCCAGTCGGAATGTCAGAAGAAGATTTCGATCTGTTGATTGAAACGCTTCAGTTGTGGAAGAAGAAGATTGTGCGCCAAAGCATCGAGAGCGTCATTGACGTTTCGCAATTCGACCTGACCGCAGAGGGTGATTATATTTTGCCTTCGTTTTTTGAAGGAGATTACGACTATCGAGACTTACGCGAACAAACTCACGTCTGGTCTATCGGCAAGCGTAAGGCCGATGGCACAATTTTAGCGTCGAAGACCGGGAAGTTTTACAACAATCCCGAGTTTGAGTGCCTCTGGTTGCGATAGAGTTAGGGTCTACCCTCTGGTCGTGGATCTTGTGGTGATGTATACATTGTTTAACTATCCGCTCAGGCCACCCCTAAAAATCCCCTTTTCATGACCCTCCCATTTTCCGCCAGAACGATTGTCAAAATAGCCCTCATCGCGGCCGTGTTAGTTATCCTGCGGTGCGTGTGGCTCTGGCAGCCGGAGCGGCAGGTGCGGTTGCACCAGGAGCATCTCCTCGTGGCGGCGCAGGAGGGGAATTTGTCGAAGCTGGGCGGGTTCATGGACGATGGGTTTCGGACGCCGACCGGGCATGACAAGACCTGGGCACTGCAACAGGCGGGGATGGTGCTGCGGCAGTTCATTTCGCTGAAGATTGTGGCGTCGGATACGACCGTCGCCGTGGACGGGGACACGGCGCGGGTGCGCAGCGTGATCCGGCTCGATGGGAATGGGGCGGAGCTGGCGGAGATGGCGAAGACGGCGGTGAATGGGTCGAATGATCCGTTCGAGTTTACGTGGAAACATGCGAGCTGGAAGCCGTGGGATTGGCGGCTCACGGGGGTCGATCATCCGCTGATCAGGCGCGATATCGACCTCGAGTAAAAGGTCCGGATTAAACACAGAGGTACGGAGAGAACCGAGAATCACAGAGGGAAAAATAACCAGGGCCTCTCTCTGTGCAGCTCTGTTTCTCCGTACCTCTGTGTTTAGGTTCCGACGTTCGTCGCAAAAAAGCGTTATTGAATTTTCCGGCGGGGGTGCTAGTCTCGGAGAACAATGTTTGCACGCTTCACAGGCCGACTTACGACGCTCCGGGGATTTCCCGGAGCCGCTTTTGTTCCGTTTGTTTCGTAATTGTCGGCTGGCTGCTCCCGGTGGAAGCGGTTTTGGCCGCAAACCATGGCGGTTTCCGCCGCCCAAGTTGACCCACTTTCCACCAGGAGAATTTTAAAATGATTTCACAACCCAACAGCAAATATCGTCCCTTCCCGCCCATCCATCTGCCGGAGCGGCAGTGGCCCAGCCAAACTTTAACAAAACCGCCGATCTGGTGCAGCGTGGATTTGCGCGACGGCAACCAGGCGCTCGCGGTGCCGATGAATGTGTCGCAAAAACTGGAACTCTTCGACGCGCTGGTGAAGTGCGGGTTCAAGGAGATCGAGGTCGGGTTCCCGGCGGCGTCGAACACGGAGTTTGAGTTCATGCGGCAGTTGATCGAGGGGAACCGCATCCCGGAGGACGTGACGATCCAGGTGCTGGTGCAGGCGCGGGAGGACCTGATCGAGAAGACGGTGCAATCGCTGATGGGGGCGAGGCGCGCTATTATACATTTGTATAACAGCACGTCGCCGGCGCAGCGACGGATCGTGTTCGGCATGGAGAAGCCGGAGATCGTGGAGGTGGCGCGCCGGGGGACGCAGTGGATCAAGGACCGCGTGCCGCGGCTGCAGGGGACGGAGGTGATGTTCCAGTATTCGCCGGAGAGTTTTTCGGCGACGGAGGTGGAGTTTTCGCTGGAGATCTGCCAGGCGGTGATGGAGGTGTGGGGGCCGACGCCGCAGAGGAAGATGATCCTGAACCTGCCCGACACGGTGGAGGTGGCGATGCCGAATGTGTATGCGGACCAGATCGAATGGTTTTGCCGCAATTTGAAGAATCGCGAGTCGGTGATCATCAGCCTGCACACGCATAATGACCGGGGCACGGGCGTGGCGGCGACGGAGCTGGGGCTGCTGGCCGGGGCGGAGCGCGTGGAGGGGACGCTCTTCGGCAACGGGGAGCGCACGGGGAATCTCGATATCGTGATCGTGGCGCTGAATTTTTACATGAACGGGATCAATCCCGGCCTCGATTTCAGCGATATTAATCACTACGCGGAAGTCTTTGAGCGATGCACGGGGATGGAGATTCCGCCGAGGCAGCCTTATGCGGGGGAGCTGGTGTTTACGGCGTTCAGCGGGTCGCACCAGGATGCGATCCGGAAGGGGCTGGCGGCGTGGAAGGGGGCGCTGAATAAAGGCGACGACGCGATTTGGGACATCCCGTATTTGACGATCGATCCGTATGACATCGGGCGGCAATACCGGGAGGTGATCCGCGTGAACAGCCAGTCGGGCAAGGGGGGCGTGGCATATTTGCTCGAGAGCGAGTTTGGGATCGAGCTGCCGAAGGAGATGCAGCGGGAATTCGGCCCGCTGGCGAATGACGAGGTGGACCGGCTCGGGCGCGAGGTGACGGCGGCGGAGTTGCGCGACATTTTTACGCGGGAATACATTGCGCGCGAGGAGCCGTGGAGGCTGGTGCATTTCCATGCGGACGGGGTGGACGGGGTGTTCGAGTGCCGCGCCTCGGCGCAGCGCGACGGGAAGGATGTGCGGCTGAACGGGCGCGGCAATGGGCCGATCGCGGCGTTTGCGCACGCGATGAAGGAGCAGGGGGTGGAGTTTGAGGTTGCGAATTTCAAGCAGCACGCGCTGGGGTCGGGCTCCGAGGCGAGCGCGATTGCCTACATCCAGGTGAAGTTCCCCGATGGTGCGACACGGTGGGGGGCGGGGATCGACACGAACATCGAGCTGGCGTCGATCAAGGCGGTGCTGAGCGCGGTGAACCGGGCGGGGAAATAGCCGCTTACCCGCATGAAACTCACGGCGACGCTCCTGCTGCTGCTCATCGCGCCCGGGAGCGCCGCCCTTCATGCCGATGACCGCCCCGGGGCCGCGAAGGCGCGGGGGGTCTTCATGAAATGCGACGCGGAGTTAAACAAAGTTTACCAGGCCACCATTGCGGGCCTGGACAAGTCGAAGGCCGCCGGGCTGCGCGAGGATGAAACGGGCTGGCTGCAGTACCGCGACGAAAACGCGACTGCGACCGCCGCGCGGCACATCGACACCACGCGCATCAAGGTGGAGGAGACCGCGGATTACTGGGAGGTGAAGCGCGATTGCACGCAGGACCGGATCGCATTTTTGAAGGCATACGCCGGGAAAAAGCTCCGCTCCGGCATCGATGGCTATTACACCGATTCGCGCGGCGGCGGCCTCAATCTCGACTCGTTATCCGTTGACCAGGTGCATTTCAGCCTCAACGTCATCCGCGGCCCGGAGCTGAGGGAGGCATCGATCGCCGGCTCATTGTGGCGCGATGGTGACACGGGCCATTTCAAGGATGAGAAGGACCCCGATGCCAAGGCGCCTCCCTGCGAGCTGGACTTCTCTTTCATCGATGACCACATCGTGAAGGTTGAGGAAAAGGTGCCGGCCCCGTTCACTCCTCATGGCATCTACAATGGGCTCTATTACAGGCAGGCGAAGCCCACGCTCAAGGAGACGCGCGCGAAATTCGAGGAGCGCGATGCGGTGTTAAACGAAGTCTATCAATCCCTCCTCGCCAGGCTGGACAAGACGGGCGCGGCGCAGCTCCGGGAGAATGAACGCATGTGGGTGGTTTATCGCTCGGACATGGCCAAGGCCGACGCTGTTGACGACGGCGACAACCCAGGGCTTTCGGCCGATTACTGGGAGTCGATGGCGGATTACACGGACGACCGGCTGGTGTTCCTGCGCGCATGGACCGGAAAAGACCTGCCACCGGGGATCGCCGGCACCTACAGCGATTCCTTCGGCGGCACGCTCACGCTCACGCAGGGGGAAGACGGCATCGATTTCGAGCTTTATGTCGCGCGCGGGAGGGACCATAACGAAGGGGAAATGGCTGGCACACTGCATTTCCTGGAGGGCAAGGCCTTCTTCCGGGATAAACCGGAGGCCGGCGACAACGGCCCCGCAAGTGTGCTGGGATTCTTCTTCGTGGACGGGCACACCATGAAGATTATCGACAACGCCGTGAGCGACAATAACATGAACCGGCACATTTATTTTGCCGGCGATTATTTCAAGATCGAAAAACCCAAACCGTAATCCCCCAATGAAAATCCATCCCCTGTTCCCTGCCCTCCTCATTCTTGCAACCGCCTTCGCGCGCGGCGACGACAAGGATGCTGTCGCGCAAGCGCGCGCGACGTTTACGAGGGACGACGCGGTGTTAAACAAAGTTTTCAAGGAAACCGTTGCGGGGCTGGACAAGGCGAAGGCGGCGGCGTTGCAGAAGAAGGAGACGGCGTGGGTCGCGTTCCGCGAGGAGCGGTCGGCGGGGAAGGCGAAGGCTGCGGGAGCGAAGGCGGATGCGGTGAAGGAGTCGCCGGATTACTGGCAGTCGATGATTTCTTACACGGTGGTGCGGACGGATTTTTTGAAGACTTACACGGGGAAGGGGCTGTCGGCGGGGATCGATGGCGATTACACGGACACGATGGACGGCGACCTGCAACTCGAGGAGCGCACGGAGGGGTTGTTTTTCACGTTCTCGGCGGTGCGCGGCGATGCGCAAAACACGGGGCAGCTCACCGGGATCGCGCAGGAAAAAGGGGGCAAGGCGCATTTCAAGGGGGAGGCGGAGGATGGGAAAAAGGCGTGCGAGATTAAT
>DASZPK010000717.1:0-9080 GCA_035550335.1 Chthoniobacteraceae bacterium
GCCACTTGACGGGCCGGGACCGCGGAAGTATTGCGCGCATGGTAGGAACGCTGCTGCACCGCCTGCGGCTGATATTGGCTGGCCCCCTGCGGAGCGCCCCAGTTTGTGGAAAATGACGCGGGACCGAGATTGACGGCCAGCGCTCCCTGGGCATGGGCAGTGCCACGCGCGGCAAAAAAGAGAGCTACCGCAGCCGGGATAACGGCGAGTTTTGCGAGAGATTTGGTATTGGCTTGGCGTTGCATGGACTCTGATAAAGCTATTCTTGGGCCAACTTTCTATTATTTTTATCAAATCCATAAAATCCATACCTCCCTTGGCGGCAGGCTTGCAGCCTATAGGCGACATTCCGGTTAGGCTTGATTTACACGCTTCAATCGTTCGTTATCGAACAAGCCATGCCGCGCGAAAGCAGTCTCCAGCCTCTCTCCAAAACCACCCTGGAACCGAAGACCATACTCGATCTCCGCCTCTGCGATTGTGTCGCGGGCATGCGCGAGCTTACGGCGGAGTCGGTGGATGTCGCCGTCACCTCGCCCCCGTATAATCTCGGCGTCGCCTATTCCAATTACTCCGACGACATGGCGCGCGAGAAATACCTGGAATGGTCGCTCGACTGGGCCGCCGAATTAAAGCGCGTGCTCAAACCCGATGGCTCGTTTTTCCTCAACATCGGCGGCATCCCCTCCAACCCCTTCCTGCCACACGAGATCATCCTCAAAATGCGCGATCTCTTCGTGCTGCAAAACACGCTGCACTGGATCAAGTCCATCACCATCAAGCCGAAAAAAAGCGGCGAAGTCTCCGCGGGCCATTTCAAGCCGATCAACTCAAAGCGCTATCTCACCGATTGCCACGAGTATCTCTTCCACCTTACCAAGACCGGCGACGTGAAACTCGACCGCCTCGCCGTGGGAGTGGAGTATTCCGACAAAAGCAACATCGCCCGCTGGGGCCACACCAGCGGCAACGACAAACGCTGCCGAGGCAATAACTGGTTCATTCCCTACGAGACCATCAATAGCCGCGACAAGGACCGCCCCCACCCCGCCACCTTTCCCGTCGCGCTGGCCGGATGGTGCATGCGCCTCCACGGACTCCGCGAAGGCATGACCGCGCTCGACCCCTTCCTCGGCATCGGCAGCGCCGCCCTCGCCGCGCGGGAATGCGAGGTGGCGAAATTCATCGGGTTCGAGATTGATGAACAGTATTTAAACGAAGCGAAGGTGCGATTGGGAATGGAATAGATTCAACATTTCGAGTGAGGAACACGGAGTCCACGCCACCGGGGATCTGCCATCCACGGAGCTTCAAGATTGACCCGACGCTTGTAAATCTCTATATCGCGGAGCGCAAACCAGTGTCATGAAATTGCCCACAAACACATTTTTTGTCCTGCTCGCGATGGCTTTGGCGGCGCCTTTTCCCCAGCAAGCACTCGGACAGACAGTGACCTGGATAGGAGGCAACGGAACTTGGGCTGTACCGTCAGATTGGTCGAGTGGTACAATACCGGGGTCGGGGACAAACGCATATATCGACAGTGGAACTGTGTTGGTTACGACTTCCGACAGCGCGCAATACGTGACTGTCGGCGATTCCGGCACAGCCGCATTATCGTTTGTAGGCGGTACGCTTTCCGACGAATCCCTCGTTATTGGCAATCTAGCAGGATCGAACGGGACCGTATCAGCGCAAGTATGGAATAATACAGGCTTTATCGTCGTCGGAAACTTTGGAACGGGCACCCTGAATATTGGAGAAGGAATCGTTACAACATCGGATATTTATGTGGCCAGCGGCACGGGATCGAACGGTTCTATGGGGGTTATCTTCGGCGGCGTGATCAACGTATCCGGTACTTTATCGCTAGGGGAAGCCGGCACAGCGATCTTAACTACCACTAATGGAGGTGCGATTTCGGCGCAGACGAGCATCATCGGCGACCTGGCTGGCTCCAATGGTTCCGCCACCATGTCGTCTGGAACGTGGAATACCAGCGGGACTTTTATCATTGGTGATTCTGGCACAGGAACACTGACCCTAGCAGGAGTAAATCCTACCGCAATTACAGTAAACATTGGAAGTGGCACGGGGACCATGATTCTGGGAAATGAAGCCGGATCCGTTGGCACGTTGAATTTCACGAGTAATCCGGGCACATTGAATGTCGGAACGATCGCGAGCGGAAGTGGGATTGGCAATATTGATATCAATGCCAACTCAGGAAACTATAACTTTACGGCACAACTGTCAGGCGCGGTAAATGTGAACATTGCAGGCAACGGAAATTCAGTGACGTTTATCGAACCCAACAATAATTACAGTGGAACGACCACTATCAGCGGAACCGGCAGCGGCTCCACATTATACATCGGAAATGGCGGGACCAACGGCACCTTGGGAACCGGGCCAGTTGTCGATAACGGCCAATTGATTTTCGACAGCAGCGGCACGACCACGCTTTCGAATTCCTTTTCGGGCAATGGATTCCTCGGGGTGCAGAGCGGTGCGGTGAATTTTAATGGGAACGTAAGTGTACCCACCGTGAATGTAGCAAGCTACATGGGCATCACGGGGGGCACGTTTAACGGCAATGTTTCCATGGTAAGCGCTTCAGGGAGCGTTGTTATTTCCGGTGATGCCGTCGTCACCAGCAGCACAGCCACTTTTGGGGGCAGTTCTTCGGGAGGCGCCACAGTGACCCTTGCGAGCGGCTCGTGGACGGTAACTAATTTTATGATCGTTGGGCTCACAGACAGCCACCCGGGAGGCAGCGGAACATTAAACATCAACGGCGGTTACCTGTCGACCGCCTACGCCGAGATAGACTATGATGCACAAGGCACGGTCAATATGTCCAGCGGCACATGGGTGGATACGGGAGGAGGAATTGCAATCGGTGAAAATCAGGCAAAAGGCGCCACTTTCAATCTCACAGGCGGTTATATATCCGCATCCGGAGTGAATGCAGGCGCGGACACGACGGTGTTGATATCGGGTGGGACACTCAACGCCAATGGCATCGCTGGAACCGTATGGAAACAATCCGGAGGCGTGGTTAATACGAACACTGTGTTGAGCCAAGGGCTTTATACCTTATCCGGCGGCACATGGAATAATGCAGACACGCTTACGCTGGACGGAATTTTCTCGATGACGTTGACTGGTGGAGTGCTGAATACAGGAACGTTGACTCTCGCCTCGGTTTCAAACCAAAATTTGTATTTTGGAAATGGAGGAAGTTCCTCCGGCACCCTCAACGGCATCGTGAGCGGCACTCTCGGTTATAACTCGGTCAATTTCAACCTGAGTGGAACCACAACCCAAAGCGCGCAATTCACGGGGCTATTGGCCTTGAATGTGCAAGGCGGCGGGGAAGCGGTCCTGACTGGAAGCAATAGTTATTCTGGCTCTACTCAAGCATACAGCACTCTCGCGCTCGAAAATGGCGGAGCCATTAATGGCAGTTCGGTGTTCGTGTACAGCGGTGGCACTTTCAGCGAAGATTCGCTAAGCAGCGTATCAGGAGGTGGTGCGCTGACGGTTAACTCTGGTGGCGCGGCTGTGCTTTCAGGATCAAACAGTTACAACGGGGTGACGGCGATCAATGGCACATTGGCCATCAATGGAGGAACGCTCAACGGATCTGCTGTTTCCGTGACGGGAATAGGTGCAAATCTGATCGAGAATGGATCGGGGAATATCACTGGCGCGGTGCCGCTGACGTTGACCAATGGAGCCACTGCGGCTTTGTCGGGGGTTAACACTTATACGGGAACCACGACTGTCAATTCAGGTGACCTGACGTTGGATTTCAGTAACGCAGAATCCCCCTCCAATGCGACCAACATCATCAACCACGCGGGCAACTCATCGGCTCTGGCTGTCCAGAGCGGCACGCTTACCGTCATCGGCGGGGGCAACGCGGCCGTGAATAGCCAGGTTCTCAACGGAGCGACGTTTATTGCCGGTAGCAGCCAGTCCGCGGTGGTTGTGAATTCCAATGGAGCATCAGGGGTTCTGCTCACACTTGGCGCGTTGGCAACAAACGGCGCAGGCATTACGGTCGATTTCACCCTTCCTTCAGGTGCGCAGACCACAACGAACGGTGTCATCACAACAAGCACGAATTTGCTCGCCAACAATCTTCTCGTAACCAAACAGGGAATGGCATTTGCAACGGTCTCCGAGACCGATTGGGCGAGTTTGGGAGCACCCACGGGAGGAAACGCAAACATCGTGCCGCTGTCATCAATCGCAGGAGGCTACAGCCCTACCACTGGAAACCCCTCCACGGACTTTGCTTCCCCCGTAGCGAATGTGGACGTCGTGCAAAGCGAAACCGCTCCCGCAGATTTGAACGGATCCTACACGATAAACAGCATTCGCTTCAACATGGACGGTGCCGTCCTCGGTCTCCAGGGTGGCACCAACCAAATTCTTTCTGGGGGCATTCTGGTGTCCAAGAACATCGCAAGCGGAGTCGTGATCACGGGTGGCACGATACAAACGGGGACTTTCAAGGAGCTATTGATCGATAACTACGGCAATCTTTCCATCAATTCGGGAATTTCGGGTGCAGGCACGTTTCTCACACTGGCCGGGTCGGGTTCCACCGCACTCGGCGGCAATAACACTTTCACCGGGGGCGTCACGCTGAACATGGGCGCACTAGAAATCAACAGCGCGACGGCACTGGGGACGGGAACCCTTTCCATTCTCGGCGGCGTGATCGATAATACCAGCGGCACGGCGGTTGCCATCAGCAGCAATAATAAACAAATGTGGGGGAACGCACTCATATTTGCTGGCAGCAACCCGCTGAACATGGGATCCGGCGCCATCACCATGACCGGCACAGCAGCTAGCTTGGGAAATATCTATGTGAACGGAAGCACATTGACGTTAAACGGGGTCATCTCTGGGACCAATAACCTGGTCAAGTTTGGGCCCGGAACGCTGCTGCTTGGAGGGACAAATACATATACGGGGTCGACCAGCATCCTCAGCGGAACACTTCAATTGAACGAAGGCCCATCCGGGCCAACTTTATCAAGCACGCAATCGCAAGCATTGACGATGGGAACAGGAACCACCGGCGGGGTGTCGCTGGTGGTGGTTGGCAACAGTTCTATATCAGGCACGCAAAAATTGCAAACGATCACCCTCAATGCCGGCGCAAACCAGATTATTGTCGATCCCAGCGGAGCCACAACCACTACGCTTTTTCTGAGCAGCACTTTTGCCCGCACCGTGGGGGCTACGCTGAACATCGATGAATCCGCGGGGGCAGGTATATCTGTCGATTCGGGAACCACGACGACGACAAATGGGATTGTCCCTTACATGACCGTAACCGATGGCACCTCCACGGGTTTTGCCACTTTGGTCAGCGGCAGCTACGTGCGATACACCGGAACAACACCGCTAGCCGCGAGCGGCAACAATGTCCTCACGAATTACAACCTCGTGAATAATAGCATTACCATGAATTCCGTTCTGGCGGCAAATTCGATCACATTCAATGCCACGACCAGCTCAGTGCAGCTGAACCTTAACCAGCATCTCATGGGAGCCGACCCACTACTGGCCACGGGCACCAACGCAGTCAGTATTACAAGCGGTACGATTACAGGCAACGAACTCGTAATTCAGCAATACTCCAGCGGCACTTTTACAATTGGGTCAATAATTAACAGCTCAGTTACTGTGACAAAATCGGGCTTTGGCGTCCTTGCCCTTACCGGCGCAAATACCTATACTGGCAAGACCTTCGACAACGCCGGCACGCTCGTAGTCAGTAATAGCGGAAGCGGCACCAGTTCGTCCATTGGCACCGGAACCTTGGTCTTGGACGGAGGCAACCTGGATGCCTCCAACCCCTCGGGAGTTGCCCTTTCAACGAATAATGCCCAGCTTTGGGAGACCGATTTCGCTTTTTTAGGGTCCAATTCCCTGAATCTCGGCACTGGCAGCGTAAGTCTTGCGGGAAATGGCACTGTCCGCACGGTAACCGTTGACGCCAACACCCTCACCGCCGGTGGTGCGATTTCTGGAATCGGTTATGGGCTAACAAAAGCAGGCGCTGGAACATTGATCCTTGGCGGGAATAACAGCTATACCGGTTCAACCAGCGTTACGCAAGGCACCCTGCAAGTGAATGGCTCAATTGCCTCTTCGAGCGGCGTGGGCGTCTCCTTCGGGGCCACACTTGGCGGCTCCGGTGTAGTAAGTAACATCAGCGGCGCGGGGACGGTGATGCCGGGTGGCAACTCGATCCTCACGGCATCGCAAGTCGATCCCAGTGGCGGGTTGGGTTTGGATTTCCATTTCACGCTGGCGGGCGCGCCGAATTACGGCAGTTCCTCCGCGAGCGGAAACGATGTGTTACATCTCACGGGCGCCACGCCTTTCGCGTTCTCGCTCACCTCGGCCAATGTGATCACACTCGATTTCACCGGGCAGATTCTCCAGGCGGGGCAGAATTATTACGGCGGGATTTTTACGGACACGGACATCGCAAACTCCGTGGTCGACAACGCAACCTTCGATTACACGGGGCTGAACGGGGCTACGATGCAATTCGACGGCATGGTGCCGGTATCCAGTGCGCCGTTTGCCACCGGCACGGTTTCCAATGGCGAGGTGATGGAGTTCACCGTCGCGCAGCAGGTGCCCGCGGCGCCGGCGTGGATGCTCGTTGCGATGGGGGCAGGGTTGGTCGCGGCCGGATGGCGAAAGGCAAGGGCTTGATGGAAATCCCAAGCATTCGGGTTTGATTCGGCACCGGGCATCCGGTATTCGTCGGTGCGTTCAATGGTCGCTTTCATCCTACGCCGGTTCGTCTCGATGTTATTCGTGCTGCTTTGCGTCGTGACGCTGACGTTTTGCATGGTGCGGCTGATGCCGGGCGGGCCGTTCACGCAAGAGCGCAAGGCGCCGCCAGCCACCGAAAAGGAATTGCTTGCGCGCTTCAACCTCGGCGGTCCGCTCTGGCAGCAATACGCGATTTACCTCGGCGTGATGCGAAACGCGACGGGAAATTACAGCGGCCTGCTCGAGGGGGACTTGCAGCCGTCGCTGAAATACCGCAGCCGCACGGTGGCGGAATTGCTCGCGCAAACGCTGCCGGTGACGATGACGCTCGGGCTGGTGGCGTTCATCATCGCCGCGTTCGCGGGCGTGTGGCTTGGAAGCCTGGCCGCGGTGAGACACAACACCCCCGTCGACACGGGCGCGATGTTGTCGGCGCTGTTCGCGATTTCGATTCCGCCGTTCATCACGGGGCCGCTGCTCATTTTGATCGTGGCGATTTACCTCCGCTGGCTGCCGGCGGGAGGATGGGGCGGCCTGCGGGCGCTGGTGTTGCCATCGCTCACGCTCGCGGCGCCGTATGTGGCCTACATCGCGCGGCTCATGCGCTCGAGCATGCTGGAGGTGCTGGGGCAGGATTTCATCCGCACGGCGAAGGCCAAGGGGCTGGCGGACGGCCCGGTTGTGTACAAGCACGCGCTCAAGGTGGCAATCCTGCCGGTGGTCTCCTACCTCGGCCCCCTGGCGGCCAACCTGCTCACCGGCTCGCTGGTTGTCGAAACGGTGTTTAACATTCCCGGCGCGGGCGTCTTTTTCGTGAGCTCCATCGAGAACCGCGACGGGTTCCTGCTCTGCGGCGTCGTGATGGTCTATTGCGCGCTGCTCGTGGGGCTGAACCTGCTCGTGGACATCGCCTACACCTGGCTCGACCGGAGGATCAAGTTGTATGAGTAACCCCGCCCCGTCACACAAGGACGCCTGGCGGCGGTTGATGCGGCGCGTGCCGGCAAAGGTTTCTCTCTGCGTGCTCGCGGCGGTGGTGGCGCTCGCGGTGATCGTGCCCGCCCTGCTCCCGGCCGCGTATCACAATGTCACCAACGTCCAGTTCGCAGCTCCCTCGGCGCAGCATCCCTTCGGCACCGACCTGAGCGGGCACGATGTGTTTTACCGTGTTTTCGTCGGGGCGCGCATTTCGCTGCTGGTGGGGCTCGCGGGCGCGGGGATCAGCCTTTTCATCGGCACGGCGTACGGGCTGGTGTCGGGCTACGTGGGCGGCAAGACCGACGAGCGCATGATGCGCGCCGTGGAAATCCTCTATTCGTTTCCGCGCCTCATCGTGATCATCGTCGCGATCGGCGCATTCGACAGCCATTTGGTGAAATGGCTTTACAACAACCACCTTGGCGCGCTCGGGGGGTATTCGCGCATCATCATTCTCATCTTCGCCCTCGGCGTGATCGAATGGCTCACGATGGCGCGGATTGTGCGCGGGCAGGTGCTCTCGCTCAAATCGCAGCAGTTCGTCGCCGCGGCGCGCAGCCTCGGGCAGAGCCACGCGAAAATCATCCTGCGCCATTTGCTGCCGAACCTCACGGGAATCGTGATCGTATACCTCACGCTCACCATCCCGGCGGTGATCATCGACGAATCGTTCCTCAGCTTCCTCGGGCTGGGATTGCAGGAACCGCAGGTGAGTTGGGGCCTGCTGCTCGCCGATGCGGCGCAGGTGATCAACCCGATCCACAGCTATTGGTGGCTGCTGCTGTTCCCGGCGGTGGCGATGTCGGCGACGCTGCTCTCGTTCAATTTCCTTGGCGACGCGCTGCGCGATGTGCTCGACCCGCGGGGACGAAGGTAATATTTACCGCAACGCCCGGGTGATCGCTTCGCGCGCCTCGGTTTCCTCCGGGGTGGTTTTGCCGCTGGTGCGGATCAGTTTGTCCACCAGCGCCAGCGCGAGCGCGCGGCTCTTTTCCGAGTCGAGCCGGTCGCGAACACCCTTGAGGAAATTTTCGACGCCGCCCTGGCTGCCCAGCACACCGCGCACGATGCCTACCGACTGGTTTTCGTAAAAATCGAAATCCGTGCTTTCGTCCCAGTGCAGTTCGGAAGGGAGGCTGTCGATGAATTCGCTTTCGCTCGCGGTGATTTTGTCGCCGAGGAAGGAGCAGTAATTCAGGAGATCGACGATCGCCTCGCGCTGCGCCTGGTTAAGTTCGTCGTCCGGGGTCTTCTTGGGCTGGAACAGGGCTTTGAAGGAAAAC
>DASZPK010000718.1:0-4872 GCA_035550335.1 Chthoniobacteraceae bacterium
GACAGAATTCACCACACTACGCTCGGCATCGTACGGCGCGCACGCATGCGGGATTCGCTGGATCAGGCATTGCATGCTGGCAGCCGAATTAACGCGCAGGATCTACTCGAACGCACGCGCATACATTTTGACCGGGCTGCCTCTGCGTTTGATGCGGCGCGAAAATTGGCCCCGGAAGATCGTTATCCCTACATCGGCCATATTCAGATGGTGATTTCAATGGCAACGGCCTTGAAACGGGCCATGGGTATTGAAAGTATTAGTGATGTAAATCCCGAGCAAGCCAAAGTCGCTGATTGGCTTGCTGAGAACATAGCGAACGCTGAGACATTACTCAATGAAGCCCGCAGACTCTACGGAACACTTAGTCACAACCGGGATCTGCTAAAGGAATGTGAGGCTGGTTTAAGCAGGCTTTACGGAGATATGGACGCTGTTATTCGCATCTGGGAGATATCCGAAAGCCGCGGGCAGGTAAGTCCCCGGAGACGGCGCGCCCTTGCTCAGGCTTATTTGGCGCGAGGCGACCGGCAATGGCGGCAGTTGTCCCAGCCTGAGTTGCGACGGATTGCCCGCCTCATGGATGATAATCTCCGAGGGGCATCCCGGGAGGAGGAAGACTACCGTCTCTGGTTTGAAGCTTCAATGCTGTTGCCGGATTTTGATTACGACCGGGCAATATCAAATCTCTCGGCATGGTCCCAACGTTGGACTTCGTGGCGCTCCCACTATTACCTCTACATTCTTTACTTCCTGCGGTGGCTGGCTGGAAGAAGCAAATCGATAGCGGAGATCGAAGAAGCCCTTGAAAATTGTTCCCGTCTTGCGGTCGGCCGCAAATATACCTCCGAGCAATGGATCGCGAAGGCGCCCGCTTGGTGTCCATTAATTTCCAGTCTTGATCTCGGCCCCTGGGATTCAGACTCTGACTTCTGGCCCAGCGAGCTGCCACTAAAAAGAGTGAACGGGATTATAAAGAAGATTGCTGGACCGCAGGCGGGCGAAATTCAAATCGACGGTTGTCTCCATATTTTCTTTGTACCCGGGGGCAAACGCGTCGCAAGACACGAAAAGCCAGCCGATGTACAGCGCTATATATTTGAGCGAAATAAAGATGAAGAATCCGCTGTCAACTTCTACCTTGGTTTTTCTCCAGCTGGCCTTCGGGCGTGGATGGTGCAGCCAGGGCGGGTGGAGGGCGGTGATCGTGATATCGGACTACTGACACCAGAAGCCTATCGGCCTGTCTCTCTGTCAGCCCCGGAATTGCCAGAGCATGTCATTCAAGCGAGGATCAGGAAACTTGACCACCAAACATTATGGCGCTTTGCATATGACCTGACCAAAGCCCGCATGGATTTCGATATTCCGCTCTCGTTGGACGAACTGAGGGACAGGATCGAAGCGATTTTTGGTGTCGACAATTTGTTTTCCGATAAGCGATTGGGAATAGTGGATGTTGAGAGCTTGCTCTTGCAAACCGGGGACTTCGAAGTCATTACCCAAGGAAATAATAGAGTCGTTCGCCTCAGAGAGGTTACAGATCAAGCGAAACCCGAGGATAAACCACTTTATGCAGAACTTGGGAAGCGGGATATTGGGTGGATTGACTTTTACGACGCCAAAACCGGAAAAGGTCGAATAAATACTTCATCCGGCCAACACTATCATTTCACAAGTCATTCCGTGGAATCCACATCTCATCGAGAGTTGGGGCGTGATCGAATTGTCGAATTTGCGAAGGGAAACAAGGGTAATGCAGCAGTCGGAGTTCGGGTAATGGCAAAAAATGCAACGCTTTACGAGGGAAGAGTACTGATGCCTGATGAGTTGCGACGGCTTGTCGAAGAGGAGGTTTTAAAGCGTGTACGCAAAGCGACCGATGAATCGCAAACAATTCCTCTGAGAATTTTGGAAAATGAAATGAGTCGCATGTTTCCAGGGGCCGGCTGGTTAAGTGATCGTTTGGAACGGACGAACTTTGCAAAGTTTATAAATACCATTCCAACCTTAATAATAGTTGGTAAAGCATCCCAACTAAATGTTCGTCTTTCAGGGAATCGCCGATTCGGAAGGGTACCGCTTGATTCTCAAGCCTCCACTACATCCTCGCTGAAAAAAAACGTTCCTTCCAAGAAAGTGATTGGGAGCAAAGTAACGGTAGGTCGTAAAATCAAAGCCGAGAACTTACGACAAGAGTCGCCACAGAGTGATCATACCTTGTCCGACCAGGAAGCCACAGAACTCATTCGACGCGTTGTTGCGGAAGCTCGAAAACAAGGCATGGCCCGCTTGCCCCTCGCTGAACTCGGCTTTTACTGTCGGCAAGAACTCCCACCGCAACATCAATTTCCTCGAACAAAACTGTCCAAATTGGTTGCATTAGTTGCCGAGTTAGAGCTTGGCGGGGAAGGGGCTGGCCAATATATACTGTTGAGCGCTCCAGAATAGGTGCTTTTGTCAATGGTTTTACACCGCTGGCGCAATTAATCCAGCAGCTTGCATGTATTCTGCACGATCTCCGCAAACCCACGCGGATCGAGGCTCGCTCCTCCCACGAGCGCGCCGTCAATGTCCGGCTGCCCCATGAGCTCTGCCGCATTACCCGGCTTCACGCTGCCGCCGTACTGAATGCGGATTTTGTCCGCGGTCGCCTGGTCGGAAATCGCCGCGATCATCTTGCGGATGAACGCATGTGCCTCCTGCGCCTGCGCGGGTGTCGCTGTGCGGCCCGTGCCAATGGCCCACACGGGCTCATATGCGATCACGATTTCATGAAACTCCTTCGCGGTAAAACCCGCGAGACTCCCCTTGATCTGCGTCTCAAGCACTTGTTCCACCTTGCCGGCATCGCGTTGCTCCAGCGTCTCGCCGATGCACACGATCGGCTTGAGCGAAGCCTCGATCGCGGCGTGCGCCTTCTTGTTCACGATGGCATCCGTCTCCCCGTAAAGAGAGCGCCGCTCGCTATGCCCGAGCACCACGTTGCGCACGAAAAGCTCGCGCAGCATCGCCCCGCTGATCTCTCCCGTGAATGCCCCGCTCTTCTCGGCCGACATGTTCTGCGCGCCGACCTTCACGTTCTGCACGTCACTCAGGCGCTCCGACACCTTCGGGATCGCCGTGAACGGCGGAATGATGACAATCTCCACCCGGCTCTCGTCGCCCACCTCCAGCACGAACGTGTCGAGGTACGATTCCGCCTCGTTCACGGTCATGTTCATCTTCCAGTTCGCCGCGATGATTTTCTTGCGCATAAAACGTTGTTTATTTTTCGTTTAACGCCGCCACGCCCGGGAGCGTCTTTCCCTCGAGCAGTTCCAGCGAGGCGCCGCCGCCCGTCGAGGCATGCGTCACCTTCTTCACCACCCCGAATTTTTTCGCTGCCGTCGCCGTGTCGCCGCCGCCGACCACCGTGATCGCGCCGGCCTCGGTCGCCTTCGCCACCGCCTCGGCCATCGCCTTGGTGCCTTCGGCAAACTTGTCGTACTCGAACACGCCGGGAGGCCCGTTCCAGATGATCGTCTTCGCGCCAAGAATGACCTCGGCAAAACGCTTGCGGCTCTCCGGCCCGCCATCCAGGCCTTCCCACCCGGCCGGGATGCCCTCCTTGTCGGTGGCGATTTTCGTGTTGGCTTCCGCCGCGACCTGCGCGTTTTTGGGAAACCGGTCGCTGCACACGAAATCGCCCGGCAGGTAAATCTTCACGCCCTTTGCCGCGGCCTTGTCGAAAAGCTCCTTCGCGATCGCCGCGCCATCCTTGTCAAAGAGACTGCCGCCGATCTCCATGCCCTCGAGCACCTTCTTGAAAGTAAACGCCATGCCGCCGCCGATGATAATTTCGTCGGCCTTGTCGAGCAGGTTGTTGATGAGCGGGATCTTGTCCTTGATCTTGGCCCCGCCGAGGATCGCCAGCAGCGGCCGCTGCGGATGATCGAGCACCGCCGCAAACGCATCGAGCTCCTTCTGCATCAGGAACCCCGCCGCCTTGACCGGCAGGTTCACGCCGACCACCGACGAGTGCGCCCGGTGCGCCGTGCCGAAAGCATCATTCGCATAAACATCCCCCAGCTTCGTGAGGCTCGCGCGGAACGCCTCGACCTTCGCCGGGTCCGCCGTTTCCTTCGTTCCATCCTCGCGCTTCACCTTCCCCTCCTCCTCGATGTGGAAGCGCAGGTTTTCGAGCAGCACCACCTCGCCCGGCTTGAGCGCAGAGCACGCGGACTCAACTTCCGCCCCGACGCAATCGTTCAAAAACTTCACCGGCTTGCCGAGCAACTCCGCGAGCTTGTCCGCCACCGGCTTGAGCGTGAGTTTCTCCACGCGCTTGCCATCCGGCCGCCCAAGGTGGCTCATCAAAACGACGGAGCCCCCCTTTTCGACGATGTATTGAATGGTCGGCAGCGCCGCGGAAATACGCGCCGGGTTGGTGATCGCGCCCGTCTCATCCTGCGGCACGTTGAAATCGACGCGCATGAGGACGCGCTTGCCTGCGACGTCCACGTCGCGAATGGAAAGTTTGGCCATAATGCTCCCCTTATTCCTTGCTGACGATGTAGCGCACGAGGTCCACGCAACGATGGCTGTAACCCCACTCGTTGTCGTACCAGCTCACCAGCTTAAAGAAGCGGCTGTTCAGCTCGATGCCCGAACCCGCGTCAAAAATGCTCGAGTGCTCGTCGTGGATGAAATCCGTTGAAGTCACCTCGTCCTCGGTGTAACCGAGCACGTCCTTCAGGTACGTCTCGCTCGCCTTTTTCATGAGCGCGCAAATCTCCTTGTAGCTCGTCTCCTTCACGGTCTTCACCGTGAGGTCCACCACCGACACCGTCGGTGTCGGCACGCGGAACGACATGCCGGTCAGCTTCCCTT
>DASZPK010000719.1:0-9734 GCA_035550335.1 Chthoniobacteraceae bacterium
TCCGGGTCGTCGCCCCCACGATGCGGATCGAGCTGCGCGCGGCGCTTTTCCGGGCCGCGGAAACGAATGCGCCGGTGATGGTGCTCGATCTTCCGCTGGAGATGGACGGCGTCCAGCGCATGCTGGACCTGCGGGTCGCGCCCGCGGGCGACATCGCCCCGGGTTTCCTGATCGTGGTCTTCGAGGAGCACGAGCGCCGCGGTCCACCCGCACCCGGCGAAGGAGAGGCGCCGCAAGCCGCGCGGGAGCCGATCGTGCGGCAATTGGAACGCGAGCTGGAGCATGTGAAGGGGCATTTGCGCGACACCGTGGAGCAGTATGAGGCCAGCACCGAGGAAATGAAGGCGAGCAACGAGGAACTCCAGGCGATGAACGAGGAACTGCGGAGCGCAACGGAGGAACTGGAAACCAGCCGCGAGGAACTGCAATCGATCAATGAGGAACTCACCACGGTAAACGCGGAAATGAAAGGCAAGGTGGAGGAGCTGGCCAATACGAATTCCGACCTGCAAAACCTGATGGCCTCCACCGCCATCGCCACGGTCTTCCTCGACCGCGACCTCTCCATCACGCGCTACACGCCGACGGCGGTGGAGCTTTTCCACCTCATGCCCGCCGACATCGGGCGTCCGCTGGCGCATTTCAAACACAAGCTCGATTACCCCGAGATGCTCCCCGACGCGGCGAAGGTGCTGCGCACCCTGGTGCCCGTGGACCGCGAGGTGCGCGAGGGAGACCGCTGGTTCCTCGCCCGCCTCCAGCCCTACCGCACGGCGGAGGACCATATCGCGGGCGTGGTGCTCACGTTTGTGGACATCACCGGGCGGAAGCAGGCGGATGAAAATTTGCGGCAACAGATGGAGGAAATCACGCGCTTCAACAATGCCGCCGTGGGCCGCGAGACGCGGATGATCGAGTTAAAAAAGGAGATCAACGCCCTGCTCCTCCGCCTCGGCGAGCCGCCCCGCTACGCGGAATTGCCGGAAGAAAACACCCCTGATTGAGGCTGTGATCGATGACTGACGAACCTCCTCATAACAAAAAGCCGGGCGAAAATAACGCGCGGACCAGCGGTGAGGCGAGGGTGAAGGAACGCGCGCAACCGCAGGGCCGCGCGGACCTGGAGCGCTTCCACGACCAGGCGATGGATGTGTGGAACCGTCTCGCGCATTTAAAATCGGGCGACGCCCGGGAAAGGGAATTGCGCAAGGCCGCGCTCAACCTGCTGGAGGACGCCATCCTGGCCCGCGACGCCGAGAAGCAGGAGATCGCCGAGCGCGAACGCGCTGAGGAGGAACTCCGCGCGGGCAATGAGCGGCTCCGCGCGGTGTTCGATTCGATGAACGAGGCGTTCGTGATCAAGGAGGCCATTTTCGACAAGGAAGGCCGCGTCATCGACTTCCGTTTTATCGAATGCAACGCCGCGTTTAAACGATTGATACGGCACGAAAATCCCACGGGGCACACCGTTCTGGAACTGATGCCGGGCATCGAACCGGTCTGGCTCTCCAATTACGAAAAAGTCATTGCCACGGGCGAACCCGCGAAGTTTGAGGCCCATCTCGCGTCGCGCGATTGCTGGCTGGCGGTCTCCGCCTCCCGCCTGGGCGGGCCGGGAAGCGACCGCGTCGCGATCATATCCAACGACGTCACCGCGTCGCGCCAGGCGCGCGAAGCGTTGCGGGCGAGCGAGGAACGCCTGCGCCTCATCGTGGAAAACGCGCGTGAATATGCAATTTTCAGCACTGATCTGGAGCGGCGCGTGACGAGCTGGAATTCCGGCGCGGAGCGGTTGCTCGGCTGGTCGGAGCAGGAGATCATGGGAAAGCCGGCGGACGCCATTTTCATCCCGGAGGACCGCGAAAACAACATCCCGGAGAAGGAAGCGAAAACCGCGATCCTGGAAGGCCGGGCGACGGATGAACGCTGGCACATGCGGAAGGACGGCACGCGCTTCTGGGGGAGCGGCGTGATGAATGCGATGCGCGACGCCGACGGGACGTGCATCGGCCTTGTGAAAATTTTCCGCGACCAGACCGAGCAGCGCGAGGCACGCGAACGGCTGGAGCGTAGCCAATCGGACTTGTGGGAGGCGCTCCAGGAAAACGAACAGGCGCGCGCCGCCGCGGAAGCTGCGACAGCCGCCAAGAACCATTTCCTGGCATTGCTTTCCCATGAGCTCAGGACGCCGCTGACCCCTGTCGTGATGGCGGTGCAAATGCTGAAACGCCGCAAAGATCTCCCGGCGACGGTGAACGAGGCGCTCGAAATGATCGACCGCAATATCGTGCTGGAAGCCCGCTTCATCGACGATCTCCTCGATGTCACGCGCATCGAGCGGGGAAAGTTGGAATTGCAATCGACGTCGATGGATCTTCACGACGCCATCGACGCCGCGCTGGAAATCGCGACGCCCGACATGGAGAAAAAGGAGCAGCGGCTTACGCGCGCGCTCGACGCGGAGGTTCACCTGGTGGCGGGCGACCCCTTCCGGCTTCAGCAGGTGTTCTGGAACCTTTTGAAGAACGCGTCGAAATTCACCCCGGACGGGGGAGTGATCAAACTTGCGTCGTTCAATAAAGAAAACCGGATTATCGTTACCGTTTCAGACAGCGGGATCGGTTTTGTGCCGGAAGTCTCGGAAAAAATATTCGATCCGTTCAGCCAGGCCGATGAGAAGGTGACGCGCGAATACGGCGGCCTTGGATTGGGCCTTGCAATCGCAAAAGCGGTGGTGAGCGGCCATGGCGGCGATTTGTATGCGCAAAGCGACGGCCCGGGGCGCGGCGCTACTTTCACCGTCGAACTTCCCGCGGCGGAGCCGGCCCCGCGGCATGGGGATTTAACCTAAAGCACAAAGTCATCGAACCATTCACTGCATTCGGCCCGATAACGATAAAAAATGGCCCACGCTCACCCCCAACGCCCATTGCGCATCCTCCTTGTGGAAAACCACGAGGATACGCGGAAATACATGGCGATGTTTCTCGAAGGAATCGGCCACCGCGTTTCCACTGCGGCAACGATGCGGGAGGCGTTGCGGGCCGCGCCGGAAAGCGACTGCGATGTGCTGCTCTCCGACATCGGCCTTCCTGACGGCGACGGCTGGGAGCTGCTTAAAAAGGCGCGTTTTTCCCACCCCGTTTATGCAATCGCCATGAGCGGATTTGGAACCATCCGGGACGAGGAAAAAAGCCGCGAGGCGGGTTTTCGAAGGCACTTGCTCAAGCCAATCCCGATCGAGAAACTCGAGGAGGCGCTCGAGGAAGCCGCGCGGACACTCGACCTCACGCAGGGGACGAAGGGCCGATGAAACGCAAGCCAGCCCAAGCCTCCAAGCCGGAAAAATCGCCCGTCACGCGGGAACGGCTGCGCATTGCGCGTGTGCTCCACGAGGGCATCTGCCAGACATTGTGCGGCGCCCAGTTCCTTGCCCAGGTTTTGACGACCCGCGCGGAACGCGAGGGCCGTTCGACGCGGGAAGAAAAGGAACTGCTGCGGGTGATCAGTTCCGCGGTGCGGGAAACGCAACTGCTGCACCGCCAATTGCAAACTCGGAAAAAAAAGCCCCGGTCATGAGTGCCGCATGCTCCCGGCCGTCTGCCCGGGCTTCAACTGACTGAAAAGCGACGCCTCGTATTGCTCCAGCAGGTCGGCGGGATGCTTGTAGATTTCCTCGCAGCCTGCCGCGCGGAGTTTTTCCTCCTCGAAGCCGCCGCAAAGAAATCCCACCGCGCGGATCTTCGCTTTGCGGGCTGCCTGTGCGTCATACGGCGAGTCGCCGATCACCACGCAGTCCCGGGGGCGGACGTTCCCAAGCCGTTTCATCGCGGCGCGGAAGATGTCGGGATGGGGCTTCGATTGCTCGACGTCTTCCGACGTGGTTTCGGTTTTGAGCAGATCGGAGATCCGGCAAATTTCTTTGTACCTGTGCAACTCGTCCTCCTTTGCAGAGGAAGCCAGCGCCGGGACCCAGCCGTCCCCCATCAGGCGCTCAAAAAGGGGGCGCACGCCCGGGAAGGGCCGCACACGGTGGAAAAAATATTGCTGAAAAAGAGTGCGCCGGTATTTTTCGATCTCCTTCCCGTGCTTCTCGATTTCATCTTTCGGGAGGAAAACAGGCAGTAACTGGTCGCCGCCCTTGCCGATTTGCGCCCGGACCGCCTCGAATGGTTGAGGATACCCGAAATGCTCCAAAGTGTGCTGCCACGCCTCCGCGTGGTAATCCACGGAGTCAACCAGCGTTCCATCAACATCAAACAGGACTGCTTTCGCGCTCATTCATTTTCCCCGCATCGTTTGCTATCGTCGCCTGCCCGGCATCGGTAAGCGTGAAGGCGCGGTAATAGGCCGTCCCCTTGACGCGAACCACATATCCCGCTCTTTCAAGCCGCAAGAGGACTTTGAGCGCGCGTTCTATCTCCTCCCCTGAGCCATCCGGCAGTTTGATCCTGCCCGTTTCATCGGCAAACCGTAGCAGGCTCATCTCAATGGCGCCAAAGCGGTTTTTCATTGTTTCATCAATGGAAGTTTTTGCGTTGCTGTTTGTGCGCGAAGGGCGGTGCTCACTAGAATGAAATTGTTCGTCTGGATTGTCCATTGGCGGGTCCAACTATGTAGGCGTAAGAAATTCCCTTAGCAGCGCTCGGACCCCATCACGCCGTCCGAAAACGGACTCGCGAGGCGTGCCTTCAATTTTGCCCCGGCGTCCGTGAGTTGGTACCCCCGAATGAGCGCATTCACCCTTGATCGGCGGCGCACCAAGCCTCTTATTTCCAATACGCCCAACGCCTGCATTTTCAGGCTTACCTGGCATGCGTTTCCTTCCGGGAATGGGATGAAACCGTCTTCATCGGCTGAAAAAAGCAATTCCTTTTCCAAGCGGGTGAGTTGCTCGTGCGGATCCATTCCTATTCGAACCGTTTCAGGGATTGGGCGCATGCGACCCGAAGGCGCTCCAGTTTTTTCCGGTTCACCTCCACGTAAAAATTCTCCCCCGATCGCCTCCGCAAGACCCCTTCCCGGCTCAGTTTGTAAAAACGCGATAACAATGTTACACACCTTCCTGTGTCCGATTTGGGGATGGTCTTGCGGCCCATTACGCTCATGTTAAATACGCAATGCGCGGGGCGCAATTGGGCTAACCTTCGTCAGGCGCTAAGCGTATGTCTTAGAGGCTTCTGAAATTTATAATCCTCTGGATGATGCAGGCAGGGCGTTAAAATAAGAATTCCCCCAATTGCCGGCCCGCTGC
Organism: Chthoniobacteraceae bacterium; assembly: GCA_035550335.1. Classification (GTDB taxonomy): domain Bacteria; phylum Verrucomicrobiota; class Verrucomicrobiia; order Chthoniobacterales; family Chthoniobacteraceae; genus DASZPK01. The sequence goes on from DASZPK010000719.1 coordinate 5,255, forward strand.
CAATTTTGCATATTTTACCGCGCAGGGAAATCAGGGGGGTGGTGCCCGAGCCTGTGATTGCTCACCTTGATTCACGGGCCGGGCGCCACTTGCCCCCAGAGAGAAGAATGCCCGCTAATTCTGCTCCACCCAGCGCACGGCGTAGCGCATAAACTCCAGTGCGCTGCCAAGCCCGAGCTTCTGCTTGATGTTTTGCCGGTGGACTTCGACCGTTTTGACGCTGAGTTTGAGTTTTTCGGCGATCACCTTGGAACTGTTTCCCCGGCCAAAAAGCTCCAGCACCTCCAACTGGCGATCCGACAGCGACCTCAACGGCGAGGCAAGTCCCGGGGCTCCATTGATCGAAATTTTGAGGAGCGAATCGCTCATCGATTCGCTGAGATAGATGTCGCCCGCCAGCACCCTGCGGATCGCCCCAATCACCACCTCCACGGGGGCCCCTTTCATGACATAGCCCAGCGCTCCCGCACGCAGGGCGCGTTCGGCATACAGCGCCTCGTCGTGCATGGAAAACACGAGCGCTTTCAATTCCGGATGCATCGCCTTCACCGTCTTGAGCAGCTCGATGCCGTTTTTGCCAGTGAGCGAAATATCGACCGAAACGAGGTCCGGCTTCATCGTTTCCACCATTCGCATGGCATCGGAGGCGTTGTCGGTTGTTCCGCAGACAGAGAGGTCGCCCTCCTGCTCGATGAGCCGCGCGAGCCCGTCGCGAAAGACCGGATGATCATCGACGACAAGGATCCTCTTTTGATCTGTCCTTTTAGCAGCCATCTCCACCCATTTTACGCATAAGCTTGGCAAAATGAGTGCCTTTTTCGACTCCCGGCAAAGAATTTCCGACCGGAAAATTCCGGAGCTTTTGCCGGCATGGCACCTGCCTTGGCCCGGAATGATGGACTCCAACGGAAAAAGACGGGAAAGAGGCGTGCGATCAAATCCAGACATAATCAGTCATCGACGCACATAGCGGAGGGCAGCGCTTGCGGAATCCGGGCGGTCGAGAGATAGCTATTCCCCGCCCGGCGCGGCTGTTTTTACCCAGCAGCGCAAAGCTTCCGCGACGCTCCATGCCTGGGCGATGCAGCCGCGCGGGGTGTAAGGTTCCTCGGCGTCGAAAATTTCGTTGATCGTTCCCACGCACGCGTGGTCGAGATGCGCGCACAGCGGCTCCAGCCATTTGCGCGCTTCCGGTGTTTGCCCGGGATGGACTTTCAGCCACGCGTCGATGAATGGCCCGATAAGCCACGCCCATACGGTGCCTTGGTGATAAGCGGCATCGCGCGCCCGGAGATCGCCGAAGTAACGCGCCTTGTAATCGGGATGATCGCGGCTTAACGAGCGAAGACCATAGGGAGTAAGCAATTCCGTGCGCACTTTTTCGAGCACCGCCGGCCAACGCTTTTGATCGAGGACGCTGTGGGGCAGCGAAATCGAAAAAATTTGGTTCGGCCGGCAGGCGGAATCGTCGCCGTTCTCGCCGTCCACGACATCGAACAAATATTGGAGGCGGTCCGACCAGAAACGGCGGTTGAAGGACTCGTACGCGCGGGCGGCGTGGGCGGCATAAACATCGGCGTCGTCCGCATTCTCCTCGCGCAGCCAACCTTCGAACAGGCGGAGCGCGTTGTACCACAGTGCATTGATTTCCACCGCTTTTCCCCGCCGCGGCGTGACCACCCAGCCATCGACTTTTGCGTCCATCCACGTGAGCTGGTAGCCCTCCTCGCCCTGGCGCAGAAGCCCGTCCTTGGGATCGACGCCGATGCCGAATTTCGTTCCGCGCAAATGCGCGTCGACGATTTCGCGCAACTTCGGCAGGAGCATTTGCAGGGTGACGCGGTCGCCAGTTGCTTCCAGATAGCGATCGACGGCGTGGAAAAACCAAAGGGTCGCATCTGCCGTGTGGTAGAGGCCATCGGATTTTCCTTCTGGGAAAAGATTCGGGATCAGCCCGTCGCGGACATACTGCGCGAACGTGCGCAGGATCCATCCGGCTTCGGCATGGCGGCCGGTGGTGATCGTGAGGCCCTCGAGGCTGATCATTGTGTCCCGTCCCCAGTCGGTAAACCAATGATAACCCGCGATCACCGTGCGCACATCGTCGCCCATCGCGCGCGCGCGGGCGGAATCCTCCATGCGTCCGGCGGGCTGGATGATGAATTGGTCCGCGGCAAGAACGAGCTCCGCGCCGGGCCCCGACTGCGCGGCCGGGGCGGACATGCTCACCAGCCGCATCCGCCGCTCGACGTCCGCTTCGAGCGCCGCTTTTGGCGAAAGGGCACGCATCGTCTGCGACGCTTCCGTGGAGGCGATGAAAGTGGCCTCCTTGTCCCCGCGCAATTCCACGTGGAAAAATCCCGGGCTCCAGAGCGATCCGCGCGAAGGATAGCCGCGCTCCGCTTCGGCGGGGTAATCGATCTCCCGCGTCGTGCCGCCATTGTAGGTAAATCCGCAACTCTCCCCGCGCATGTGAAGATTCAGCGCGCGGGGAAGGCCGGGGTTGCTGATTTCGTAACATCCGTCGCGGATCAGCAACGCGTAACTTTCCTTCATCGATTCGCTGACGTTGTTTTCGTGAAAGCGGAAATGCACCGATGGCCGCAATTCCAGCCGCACGGTTCCCGGCGCCGAAAGCAGGCGGTAGCCGGCGTGGACGGTGTTCTGCCCGTGAATCAGCAGCAGGCGTTTTTCGATGACGCAGTCTTCCGCTTCATAGACCCACACCGGAAGCCCGTGCTCGATGCGGAACTGTTTTACATAATGCATTTCCGGCGCGCCATCCCCCGCGCGCACCGTCTCCTCGCCGCCGATGGGAAATTTGCGCCCGTCCTGCATGCGGATGGTCTCGGATAAATGATTGAGCATCACCACGCGGCCGAGCGGCGCGGGAAGCGCGGCGATCAGCAATCCATGGTAGCGGCGGGAGACCATTCCCGAGATCGTGCCGGAGGCGTAACCGCCGAGGCCGTTGGTAATGAGCCACTCCCGGCGCAGGATTTCCCGGTCGTGGTCGATGTGGGCGCGGGCTAGGTCGATTTTGCGTATCAGCATGGCATTACCTTTTTCGCGGCCCGGGAATGAGAAGGACGGCAGCTTCCGCCGGGATGTTCCAGTTTTCCTCCGAATCGAGCGGCGGCGTGCCGCTGCCGCCGTAGCGCGGGTCTTCGCTCGACCAATGGATGACCCACTCGCAATCCAGCGGCGGGGCGAGCAGCGGTTCGGGAGCGGGATCGAGGTGGATGCGCTCGCCCAAGTTCACCACGAGCAGCCGGTCATCCTGGGCGCGCCCGAAAAACCGCAGCACAAACGCGCTATTGGAGAGCACCGCGCCGTCGTAAGTCCCGCGCGGCGCCGTGCCGAGGAAAGGGTCGTTCCTGCGCAACCGGATCAGGTCGCCGTGCAGCCGCAAAATCGCCGCATTGCGCTCGCGGTCGGCAAAATCGAGTTTGCACCGCTCAAACGTTTCACGGTTGCCGGGGTTTGCGACGAGCTTCGTCGTGTCGCTGGAAGCGATGCTTGGAAACTGTTTCAAAAATTCCGCGCGGCCTTTCCTGACGACTTCCGCAAGCTCCGGAGGATGATCGGCGAAATAAAGGAAGGGCGAAGAGGCTGCGAATTCCTGCCCTTGGAAAAGCATCGGCGTGTTCGGTCCCAAAAGCAGCAGCGCGGTGAGCGCGCGCAATCGTCCCGCGCTCGTGAGCGTGTGAATGCGATGGCCCCAAAGTGAATTGGCCACCTGGTCGTGGTTCTGGAGATAGTTGACGAAATTCTCCGGCTCGAAATCGAGGCTGGGCGTGCCGCGGCGGGCGCGCTGCCATTTGTAACGCTGCCCCTGGTATAAAAATCCCCACTTCGCGGCGGAGACGAATTCCTGCGCGCTCCCGTGGTAATCGGTGTAGTAGGCCTCATTGCGGCCGGTCATCGCGACAACGGCGGCATGATGGAAGTCGTCGTTCCAAAGCGCGTCGATTCCGTGGCCGCCTTTGGCCGGCTGGCGGATCAGGCGCACATCCTGCGGCTCGTTTTCGGCGACGATGAATGTTTTTCGCACCCCCGCCGCTTCGCGAACTGCGGCGGTAATTAATGTCATGATGTTGGGTTTCGTCGCGTCGAAAATTTGTTGCGTCGCATCCAGCCGCAGGCCGTCGAGGTGGAACTCGCGGATCCAGTAGGCCGCATTGGCCACGTAAAACTCCCGCACGGCCTCGCTGGCCTTCCCGTCGAAATTGATCGGTTCGCCCCAATCATTTTTGTAGCGGTCCGTGAAATAGTCCGGCGAAAATTCAGGGAGGTAATTTCCGTCCGGCCCGAAGTGGTTGTAAACCACGTCGAGAATGACCCCGAGTCCGGCAAGGTGCGCCTGTTTTACAAACCTCCGAAAATCATCCGGCTCGCCGTAAAGACGGGTGGGAGCAAAAAGATTCACCCCATCGTATCCCCAGCCAAATGTTCCGGTGAAATCCGCGACCGGCATGAG
>DASZPK010000720.1:0-4136 GCA_035550335.1 Chthoniobacteraceae bacterium
CGCGTGCGCGGGGCGGCGGCGGGGCCTTCGCGGATGTCGCCGGGGTTGGCGCCGGGGGCGATGGGACCAGCGTGGACCCCGTTCTTGCCGGGCCAGAGCGCGTCGGCCTGATCCGGGGTCATGGCGACGGCGGGGTTGAATTTGTCGGTGTTCATGTAATCGACGAGCGAATGGCGAAGCTGGCGGGCGACGGTGCTTTGATCGAGGTCGCCGGTGAGATTGACGCCGCTGACCATGAGCCTGCCGCTGCCGACCTTCACTTCAAAGATCAGGCCGAGCTTGTAATTGCGGGCCCAGTCGTCGATGGCCGAGACGATCGGCTTGAGTTCCTTCGGGGCCTTTTCGATGTTGACCGGACGGACGCCCTCCTGCATGGGCCGGCCGCTGGCGGCGGTTCCGCGGTGCACGAGGATTTGGGTCCACTGAAAATCGCACCAGCCTTCGGTGGGGAACTCGGTGAGGGCGGGATTTTTCGCATCCACCCAGAGCCCCAGCATCGCCGAGAGCTTGGGATTCATCAGGCGGTTCCAGAACACCGGCACGTTGTCCAGCGGGGGGCTGGTGTCATCCAGGGCGCCTGGCGGCGGCGAGAAAAGCACCTTGCCGCCGGCCGCGAGCTTGTCCTTCGCGGCCGCCCAGTCGGAGGTGACCAGGACGTCGCCGTTGTCGGCGGAAACCTGGTCGGGATAGAGCCAAAAGTTCCAGGAGTTTTTGGCGTCGGTGCCGGGGAGATCGAGCACGAGGCGGTACTGGGCTGGGGCGGGAAGATCGTGCAGGTCGATGGAGATGGTGCCCAGGTCGCCATCCTTGCCGATGGGCAGGTCATGCTTACCGAGGGTGCCCTGCGTGAACTTTTTGCCGTCGAGATTCTCGACATGCCAGTCGACATCGACGTTCTTGAGGTCCTTGGGGCCGAACTGCGCGACCATCACGGGCGCTTCCAACTTGTCGCTGCTGCGGTAGACGCGGTCGCTGACGGCGGCCAGGGGCACGATTTGCGAGCAGAACTCGCGCCATTCCTTCGGGGTTTCGTAGCCCTTGCTTTGCCAGAACGTGTCGAGGATGCCGATGAGCGCGCCGCCTTGCCCGAGGTAGTCGTGCAGGTCGAGCAACTCGAAGCCGGAAAGTTCGGGCGTGCGGAGATTGGCCTCGATGTCCTCCTTGTAGCAGGCGACTTGGAACTTGCCTGAGGCGAAGGAGAATTCCTTGTCGCGGTCAAGCACGCCATGGGCCTTGGCGGAGTCGCGGAAGATCTCGTAATTGCCGGGCTGGAGGTATCCGGTGAATTTTTTGATGAGATCGAAATCGGGATAGGCGCACCACTGGCCCATTTCGTGGGTGACCACGGGGATGTTGACGCCCTGGAGCTGGCGCGAGTAGTTGCGGCCGAACCATCCCTGAGAGCCGCGAATGGGGCTGATGCCGAAGGTGGGGCCCTGGGCGCGCAGGTTGGACCGGCCGGTGTCTTCGGCATAGAGCCGCCGGGGGTCTTGCTGCACCCACTTGGCCGCCCAGGAGAGGAGCACGCCCTGGTAATTGCCGGCGGGCTCGTTGCTGGGAGAAAGCGCGATGTAGGAAGGATGGTTGCCGTAGGCCTTTTCCATTTTCTCCGTTTCCTGCTCGAGCATTTCGGGCATGCCGGGGACGGAGAAATTGTTCCACATGCCGCACTCGGGCTGGATGTAGAACCCGAGTTCGTCGGCGGCCTGGAAGGCGGCATCAGGCGGACAATAGGAATGGAAGCGCATCGCGTTGAGGCCATACTCTTTGCAGGTGGCGAAGATTTTTTTCCAGGAGCCGACATCGGTGGCGGGATAGCCGGTGAGGGGAAAATCGCCGCCGGAATGGGTGCCGCGGAGGTCCGCCTGGACGCCGTTGATCAGGAGCTTGAGGCCATCGTGGGTGACATTGCGCAGTCCGAACTCCACCTTGCGTGAGTCCTTGGCCTTGCCGTCGGCGCTGGCGAGTTTCACGGTGAGATGCTGGAGATTGGGATGGAATTCATCCCAGGTTTTGGCGTCTGACGGCAGCGACACATCGAGCTCGGCCTTGCCGCCGGATTTGTCCCAGGAGACCGGCGTGCTTTGGCCCTCCACCTGGATCTCGCCGCTGCCGGCGTCACCGGTGGCGTTGCCGATCTTGACGACGAGGTGCGCCGTTTTCTTCTGGGCGTCGGGGAAAACCTGCACGTCGTCGAGATATACCGGCGAGGCGCCCTCGAGCTCAATTTTGCCGGCGATGCCGTTCCACGTGGCGCCCAGCGCGTCGGAAACGCTGTGGCCGTCGGGGCGATAGCCGGGGGTGCCGTTGGGACCGGGGAACACGGACTGGCGATTGTCGATGCGGATGGCGAGGTGGTGTTTTCCGGGGGTGAGGATGCCCAGGTCATAATCGTGCGGGGCGACCAGCGAGCGCTGGGGCTCGCCGATCTGCTTGCCGTCGACGAACACGGTGGTTTGCCAGTGGGGCCGTTCGAGGATGAGTTCGACGTGCTGGTTGTTCCAGTCGTTGCCGAGGTTGAAATCGCGCGCGTACCAGGCGACGCCGAGGTAGTGCTTGGGCGGCTGCGAGAGGTAGGGCACCTTGATGTTGCCGGGCTTGGTGTAGGGGGCGTATTCCGGGAGCTTCCACCAGCGCTTGAGCGTGAAGGGCCGGCCGGGATCGTCGGGATCGGATCGGGGCAGCGCGGCGACCCAGGACGTGTCGAGGCTGATGTCATCGCCGTATCCCTGGCCCTGGAGAATGCCGGGAAGTTTGATTTTGTCGGGCAGGGCGGCGGTCTGGAAGTTTTTGGTCAGGCCGGTGTCGTCGCGATCCATGGAAAAGGCCCAGGTGCCGGAGAGGTCGAGCTTTTCGGCGGCGCGGACGGCCGAGGTGGCGGCGAGCAGCGCGGCGGCGACGGCAACGGAGGACAGGGAGCGATGCATGCGAATCTCCGTAGGTTTAACGGGTGTAAGTGAACAACGCCGAAAGGCGGCGGCCCTTGCGAACCCTCCCCTTTTAGCGCCGCCGCAACGCGGCGTCTCGTTCCGGGGGCGCTTAAGGTACGGGTTGGTGGAAAAAATCTTGGCGCGCAGTTGGGAGACGCAATAGGATTCACGCGTGTGATTTTAGCGCATCATATCATCTTCGCTGCATATGGATTCTGGCTGCCCAATGACCCGCGCGGGTCGTGGTCGGAAGTGGTGCGGGCATGGGAGCTCCTCCGCTTTGGCGAGGCGACGAAGGTCACCACGCGGCGATCCCTGGCGCACAGCACTCACGATGTCCAGCTCCGACTCGCGGCGAAGCGGGCATTGCGCTATGAACCGGTAACGTTCAGTGGCGAGTAAGCTCTCGAGATTTCACGGGGGTTTCAGATGGCGATGAGGCGGTCCGGGTTTGTCTTGCACGCCTGCGCCATCTTGCCGGAGCATGTGCACGTGGTCGTGGGACGACATCGAATTCATGGCAAGCAGATCATGAATCAGTTGAAAGGCGAGGCCAGCAAGGCGCTGGCGCGGGCGGGCTTGCATCCGTTTCAGGAGGTATTCTTGCCGCGCGGCTGTCGGCATATGCCATGGGCGGAAAAGGGGTGGACGGTGTACCTCAATAGCGAGGAAGAGGTGCACCGTGCTGTGGTCTATGTGCAGAAAAATCCAACGAAGGAAGGGTTGGCGGCACAAAAATGGGGATTCGTTACGCCCTATCGCGGCTGGGGAAGCTGCGCCGCGTTGCGGCGGCGCTAAAAGGGGTGGATGCGTCAACGCGCCCCGTGCGTTACATCCCTCGGCGGACGCACTACAATTGCCGCCATGGAACAGTGGTATCGATCGATCATCTCCGGTGAGCGGGCGGGCGCGTTTCCGGCCATTTTGCGGTTCGTGCTCGAGGTGCTCTCCTGGGGATACGCGCTGATTATCTATGTGCGAAATTTTCTTTATGACGTCGGCGTGTTCAAGCAGGTGCGGCTGCCGGTGCCGGTGATTTCGGTGGGCAACATCACGACCGGCGGCACGGGAAAAACGCCTACCGTCATCATGCTTGCGAAAGAGCTGCAGAAACTTGGACGCGAGCCGGCGGTGCTGACGCGCGGCTATGGCGCGCCCAAGGGGGGTAAGTCCGACGAGGTGATGGTCATCGAGCAGGAGTGCCCC
>DASZPK010000721.1:0-5642 GCA_035550335.1 Chthoniobacteraceae bacterium
AGCGAAATGTGGGAGCGCATCAACAGCCTCTACCTCTGGATCAACTCCGTGGACGCCCGCCAGATGTTCGCCGGAAGCGCGATCGATTTTTACCGGCACGTCGTTGACTACTCGCACCAGATCCAGGGTACCACGGATGCCACGCTCAACCACGGCGAAGGCTGGAATTTCATCCGGCTCGGCAAATACCTCGAGCGCTGCGACAGCGCCTCGCGCATCCTCGACCTCAAATACCACATCCTGCTGCCCAGCGGCGAAAAAGTGGGCGGCAACGTCGACACGCTGCAATGGATCGCCGTGCTGAAATCATGCAGCGCCTTTGAGGCGTACCGAAAGGTCCACACCGGCCAGGTCACGCCGTGGAGCGTGGCCGAGTTCATCATCCTGCACGGCCGCTTCCCCCGCTCGATCCGCTTCTGCGTTGACAACGTCGTGAAATCCCTGCACGCCCTCTCCGGCTCTGACCCGGCCACTTACTGCAACGAAGCCGAGCGCCTCGCCGGCCAGCTCAAGTCCGATCTGAGCTACGCGACCATCCAGGACATTTTCAAATTCGGCCTCCACCAGTACCTTGAAAAAATCCAGGCCCGCCTGTGCGAAATCGCGGAAGCAACCTACGAGACCTATTGCGACTGGATGGAGCCCGACGAAACGCAGTCGCAATCCCAGACCCAGGCCGTCAAGTAGCCTTAATAGCCTCAGTCGCCCAGCATGCGATTCAGGTACCAGTGGATGATGTCCCACCCGGCAAACATCCAGATGAGCGCCCCTGCCGCCAGATAAGGCCCGAACGGAATCGGCACCGAGCGTCTCTTGAACACGATAAAAACGGACCCGACCAGCGCCCCAATGATCGACGCGCTCGCGATGGTGAAAAACACCGCCTGCCAGCCGAGGAACGCCCCGATTGCCGCGAGAAATTTCACGTCGCCAAATCCCATCGCCTCCCGCGGAATGATGATGGCCGTCACCTTGCCCGAAAAAGGAGCCAGCGTCTCAAGCTTGTGCTCGGTTTCGCCAACGACCACACGGTCGTGGTAAAATTGCAAGTTCGCGTCGGTGTAATGTTTCCCGTCGAGATCGAACTCCGGGCATTGCAGCACAAACCGGTCGCTCTCGCGCGCGAAGGTCTCGCTCCAAAGGTGCGTTTCCTCGCCGATCTTCAACTCCGCATCCTCGCCTTTGCGTTCCCATGAAAAGGACTCGGCCTGCTTGAGCGCGATCTTCTTTTTGCCAAACGCGATCTTGCCAAACTCAACCACCCCCCAGAGCGAAAAATACCCCGCCGCCGCGCCGAGGGCCGACCAGAGCGGCGCCTGCCAGTGCGAGCCGGTCCGCATCAGCGCCGGGAAAACGGCGCTGAGGATGATCCCCGCGACCACGCCCCCCTTCGTGATTTCATCCGGGATGATCATGTGCTCGAAGTCAATGAACGTCGCCGTGATGAGCAGGCTCGTGAGGATCCAGTAAGGAAATGCAAACACCAGTTGCCCCGGTGCCGTGCATTTAAGCCACACCGCGAGGAACAGCAGCGCCGTGAGCAACTCCACCCCGAAATAGCGGATGGAAATGCGCGAGCCGCAGTTCGCGCACTTCCCGCCGAGCGCGAGCCATGAGATGAGCGGGATGTTTTTGCTGAACGGAATCTGGTATTTGCACGACGGGCAGAACGACCGCTTCGGCTCATTCACCGAGAGCCCGAGCGGCAGGCGGTAAATGCACACGTTCAGGAACGAGCCGACCGTTGCCCCGAGCACGAACGCAAACACGTCGAAGAAAATTTCGTAAAAGCGGGCGGGCAGGTCGAACACGTCTTTAATCGCGTTGCAGGTTCCCCTCGATCATTTCGCAAAGGACGTGCAGCAAAAACTTGTGCGCCTCCTGGATGCGCGCCGTGGTGTGCTGCGGCACGATCAACTCCACGTCGGCCAGCCCCTTTGCCGCGCCGCCGTCCTTCCCGAGCAGTGCGAGCGTGCCGAGCTTCTTGCGCTTCGCCTCGGCGAGCGCGCGGAGAATGTTACGCGAATTGCCGCTCGTGGAGATGGCCACCAGCACGTCCCCCTCCTTGCCAAATCCCCACACCTGCCGGGCAAACACCTCGTCGAAATTGTAATCGTTCCCGATCGCCGTCATCAGGCTGCCGCCGGCCGAGAGGTTCAGCGCCGGGTAAGGCCGCCGGTCGGAGATGAACCGGCATGCAAATTCCGTGGAAAAATCCGCCCCGTCCGCCGCGCTGCCGCCGTTGCCGCATACGAGCAGCTTGTGCCCGTTCAGCACGCACTTCTCCACCATCTGCGCCGCACGCCCCAGCGGCTCATCGAGCGTGTGGAGCGAAAGGAAGGTCGTCGTGGCGGCCTGGATGGCATGATGAAGAATGCTCATGGGTTTGCAAAATGCTACGCGGGTTTTCCAACAAGGCCAAGTCCCAACATCGCAACGCGCCCCATCCGCGTTCCTACTCCACAAACTCCAGCTCCACCGGCGCCGGAATCAGCCCCGCCTCGCTCGCCGCGCCGAGGAATTCGTGAATCGCCTTCCGCCCCGTGTCGCCATAGTCGAGCGTGAAATCGTTCACATACATCCCGATGAACTTGTCCGCGAGCGTCGTGTCCATGTCGCGAGCCAGCGGCATCGCGTGCGCCACGCCCGCCGCCCGGTGCTCAAGCCCATAGCGGATGCTCTCGCGCAGGATCGCATTCAACTCGCTGCGCACCGCCGGCGCGATGTCCTTCCGGATGACATTCCCCCCGAGCGGCAGCGGAAGCCCGGTCTTGATTTTCCACCAAACGCCGAGATCGAGGATCGCGCTCAAGTGCTCGCGTTCATAAGTAAGCTGCCCCTCGTGAATGATCAGCCCCGCATCCGCGCTCCCCGCCTTCACCGCCGCGAAAATCTCGTCGAACGGCACCGTGACCGTATCGCATTCCCCCAGCGCAAGCCGCAACGCGAGATACGCGCTCGTCATCTGCCCCGGGATCGCAATCTTCTTCCCGCGCAACCAATCCCGCACCTCGCCCAGCCGCGGATTCTCCCCAAGCCCCTCGCGATTCTTCGCAACAATGATCGGCCCATACCCATCCCCCATGCTCGCGCCGCACGGCAGCAACGCATATTTATCCAGCACGTACGAATAGGCGTGGATCGAGATCGCCGAAATGTGCAACTCCCCCTGCGTCGCCCGCTGGTTCAGCGTCTCGATATCCTGGAGGATGTGCTCGAATTTATAGCCGTGCGTATCTATCTTGTTCTCCGCCAACGCGTAAAACATGAAGGCGTCATCAGGATCAGGGGAGTGGCCGAGGGTAAAGGTTTCGAACGTTTGCGGCATGGCGATTGTCTGGTATAATGAATAAAACACCAGTTTCCCTCGTTCAAAAGGGTAAAGCAATCCCTCTGTCGCAATCACCCGGAAGTTTTTTTTCATGCCCGACCAACCCGCCAACCGCCACAGCCCCTCCCGCGTCATCATCGCGCTGGGCATCGCCGCCGCCATCGTCATCGCGGCAGTGGCCTGTTCGGTTTATTTCCTCACCATCCGCGGCCCCCTCGCCCTCGTGCACGGCGCGAAAGAGGAGACATTCGATTCCGCGCAGCGCATGGCCACCGGCTTCAAGAGCCTGTTCAATTTCACCCCGCAGATCACCGTCAACGGCGTCACCGAAATCGAGCAAGCCACCTCCGTCATGGAACTCGCCACCGTCAGCCAGGGCGTCACCGAGCATTACCAGTGGTCACAGAGCTGGCTCGGCAGCACCAAGGACATCGAGCTCAGCGGCCTCTTCCATGCAAAAGCCGGCTTCGACCTCCACAAACCCTGCCTCATCTCCGTGCAAAACGGCCGCATCTCCGCCATGCTCCCCGAGCCCAAACTCCTCTCGATCGAAATGGACAAGGACAGCTTCAAAGTCGTCCGCGACGAGGATGGCTGGTGGAACAAAATCACCTCCGAGGACCGCGAAAAAGCCTTCGCCGCCATGCAGGAGGAAGCCCGCGCCAAAGCCGAGCAATCCGGCATCCTCGACGAAGCGAAAACCCGCTTCAAAGACCAGCTCACCGCCCTCATGAAGGAACAAAACCCCTCCATGCCCATCGACGTGATCTTTCAGGACGCCCCCGCGCCCACTACTAACTCGCGCTAGCGCATCTTGCGTGAGCGCCAGTTCGCGTCCTCGTTCCCAAGTTCTACTTGGGAACGCACTTGATAACGAAGTTTTACTTCGTCTAACTGCCTTCCCTACTTCCGCGACCCCACCGCCACCAGCACCACTCCGCCCACCATCGCAATCGCCCCGAGGATCGGCGGCAGCGGAATCGTCTTCTCATGCTCCGCCGTCACATGGATCGGCCCGATATCCACATGCTCCGGCTTCGTATAAGTGATCCCTTGGTAAACCAAGGCCACAATCCCAAGAACAATTAGCACCACCCCGACAAAAAATGCTGGTTTCATATGCAAGCGTCCTTTCGCGTTTTTCCGCTACAGCACCCGTCTACCGTTAATAATCCGGATGATCAACACCACAAGCGCGACCAGCAGCAGGAGATGAATGTAGCCGCCGAGGGTTCCGAAGCTCACGAGCCCCAAGAGGTAGAGGATAAGCAGTATAACAAAAATGGTCCAAAGCATGATTACTCCTTCATTGTTTTACAAAATATCGCACCTCGCCCTCCCCGCAGACGTATGGAGTTTCAAATTCTTCCTGCGCATTGTCTCTCACCGAAGGAGTTTCGTCATTCGGATTTCGTCATTTCCTCTCCCCCTCCGCCACATACTTGATCACCTGCACCTTCTCCAGCGTGATCATCCCCCCCTTCACCATCTCATCGAGATGCGGCAACAGCGCCTGGATCTTCTCCTCGCTGTCCACAATCTCGATCACCATCGGCAGATCCATCGACAACCGCAAAATCTTCGACGTATGCATGTGGCTCTTCGCCCCAAACCCCATCGGCCCCCGCAGCACCGTCGCCCCCGCCATCCCGATCTCCCGCGCCTTCTGCACGATCGCCTCATACAGCGGCTGGTGATGCCACCGGTCGCTCTCCCCGATAAAAATGCGCAGCAATTTGCCTTCCGTTGGGATTTTCATAAGCCGAGTTTGTTTTGTTATTTGTTAATCAACTGCCCCAGCGCGAACCCAATCCACACCGCCACCAGGCACAGCACCACCGACAGCAAAATATTCATCCCCGCAAATAGCCACTCCCCATCGCGCGCGAGATTAAGCGTCTGCAAGCTGAACGACGAAAACGTTGTATAACCCCCGCAAAGCCCCGTGATCAAAAGCTGCACCGCCAGCGGCCGCCACTGCGGGCTCAGCCGCGCCTCCGGAAGCGTCAGCGCCCCGAAAACCCCGATCACCAGCGACCCCGTGATATTAATAACGAGCGTCCCCAGCGGAAACACCGCCCCCCACTTCGTATTCGAAATCATCCCCCCCAGCCAGAACCTCAGAATACTCCCCGCCGCCCCCCCCAAGCCGACCCAAAGATAACTCATGATAATGACAAAGCTCCTGTTTGCGTGTTAAGGCCTCGCACCTTTTAGTCAACCACGTTTCGCAGGAGTCATCAGCGCTGAAAAACGGTCAGGCGGTTCTCCACTTGGGAAGGCAAACTCCATTGCCGCCTCCGTTATTGCA
>DASZPK010000722.1:0-3921 GCA_035550335.1 Chthoniobacteraceae bacterium
GTTTTCCTGCATGCGCGCGGGCATTTTGCCGGTGTGGCTGGTGCCTTTGTGCATCGCCTTGAGGAGGGAATTCAGCCCTTCAGAAAATGTGTCGTAGCAGAGCGGGCAGCCGAGGCGGCCGGTCTTTTTGAAATCGGCCTGGCTGAAACCGCAGGCGGGGCATTTCTGCTGCGCGCCGCCTTTCTCAATCGCCTGGGCAGCGCCGAGGCCGAGGAGCAGATCGGCAAGGGCAAAGCCGGTGGGATCAGTGACGCCTTTCTCCTTGGAGCAGGAATCGCAGAGATTCACCTTTTGCATCTTCCCGTCCACAATCTGGGTCAGGAAAACCGTTGCTGTATTTGTTTTGCAAACGTCGCAGACCATTTTCTGCTGTTAATATAAATTGGATGTAACCGGTTGCAACAAATCCCGGCGTTATCACCCATAAATGGGCGTGCCGCCCTTCTGTGTCAACTCGCGAAATCCGGCGAGGATTTTTGCGGTGAGTGCGCCCGGCCTGCCGTCGCCGATCGGGCGGCCATCGAGTTTGACAACCGGGATGATTTCCGCGGCGGTGCCGGTGAGGAAACATTCGTCGGCGGTGAAGATGTCGTGGCGGGTGAGGTTCGGCTCGGAGATTTTGAGGCCGAGCCGGGCGGCGACGCCGAAGACGGTATCGCGCGTGATGCCGCGGAGGCCGCCAGCGCTGATGGGCGGGGTGAAGATTTCGCCGTGCTTGAGGATGAAGACGTTGTCGCCGGTGCATTCGGCGACGTAGCCCTGCTCGTTGAGCATGAGGCCCTCGCCTGCGCCGGCGGCGTTCGCCTCGATTTTCGCGAGGATGTTGTTGAGGTAATTGAGCGATTTCACCGTGGGCGGCAGCGCGGCGGGCGCGATGCGGCGCGTGGCGCAGGTGATGACGTCGAGGCCTTTATGGTAAAGCTCCTCTGGGTAGAGCGCGATGGTCGCGGCGATGATGATGACGGTGGGCGTTTTGCAACGGTCAGGGCTGAGGCCGAGATTGCCGACGCCGCGCGTGACGATGAGGCGGATATAACCGTCGTGCAGGCCGTTCTGGCGGATGGTTTCGAGGAGCGCGGCTGTCATCTGCTCCGGGGTGAGCGGGATGGTGAGGCAGATCGACTTCGCGGAATCGTACAGGCGCTCGATGTGCTCGGGGAGCTTGAAGACGCGATCGTTGTAAAACCGGATGCCTTCGAAGACGCCGTCGCCGTAGAGCAGGCCGTGGTCAAACACGGAGACCTTCGCCTCCGACTCGGGATAAAATGTGCCGTCGATGTAGATTTTCATGTCAAAAAATTTGGTGTCGTGGGCGGCGTTTGGGTGGCCGACTGGCCGGCCAGCAGGCCGTCCTGGATTTCCAGCCGCCTGTCTCCGCGCGCGGCCAGCCTCGCATCGTGGGTGACCACGACCAATGTTTTCTTTTTTTCGCGGACCAACGCAAGCAGCAAATCCATGATGCCGTCGCCGGTTTTGGAATCGAGGTTGCCGGTCGGTTCGTCGGCGAAAATGATGGAGGGATCGTTGATGAGGGCGCGCGCGATGGCGACGCGCTGCTGCTCGCCGCCGGAGAGTTCGGCGGGGAGATGGTCCTTGCGATGGCCGAGGCCCACGTGCTCGAGCGCGGCCGCCGCGGCGTCGGGTTTGGATTTGCCGCCGATCATGGAGGGGAGGGAGACGTTTTCGAGCGCGGTGAGTTCGGGCAAAAGAAAGTAGCCCTGGAACACGAACCCGACGCGCTCGTTGCGCAATTTCGCGAGGGCGGATTCGCTGCCTTTGTAGAGCTGCCGGCCTTCGAATTCCACGGTGCCGGATTCGGGCCGCTCCAATCCCGCGAGCGTGTAGAGCAGCGTGGATTTGCCCGCGCCCGATGCGCCGACGAGGAAGACGGACTCGCCGGCGTGGATGTCGAGGTCGATGCCGCGGAGCACCTCGATGGTATTCGCGCCGAGTTTAAACGAGCGTTTCAAACCGCGGGCGGTGAGTTGGGGTGCGGGGTCGGGCATGGAGTTGTATTCAATAAATGAGCGATGACTAATGACCAATGACTATTTTTTATGCTGCTGGCGCACGGCTTCGAACAGGACGATGCCGACGGCGGTGGCGAGGTTGAGGCTGCGGGTTTTGTTTGTCATGGGGATGGTGAGGAGCGAGTCGCGGTGGGCGTCGAGGAGCGGCTCAGGCAAGCCTTTCGTTTCGCGGCCGAAGATGAGCCAGTCGCCGGGGCGGAATTGCTCGTCGTAATACGGGCGGTCGCATTTCGTGGTGAGGAAGAAATTGCGCGCGCCGGGCGGCTGCGCGGCGAAGAGGGCGTCGAGCGAATCCCACGTGGTGACTTTCACTTCCTTCCAATAATCGAGGCCGGCGCGCAGCAGGGTGCGGTCGTCGATGTCGAAGCCAAGCGGTTTCACGAGGTGGAGATGGGCATCCACGGCGAGGCAAAGGCGGCCGATGTTTCCCGTGTTGGGCGGGATTTCGGGCTCGACGAGGACGATATTAAACATACGTGGGCAAACAAAAAGGCGCTTCGGTTTTCATCGAAGCGCCTTCAAGTCTTGGGAAAATGGTTTTCTGTGGCCTAGTTCCTGGATGCTTCGATGGGATCGACGTTGACGCGGCGGCCTTCGCGGTCGAAACGGACTTTGCCGTCAATCAATGCGAAGATGGTGTAGTCCGTGCCGAGGCCGACGTTCTTGCCGGGCAGGAACTTGGTGCCGCGCTGGCGGATGATGATGTTGCCGGCGACGACCGACTGGCTGCCGAATTTTTTCACGCCGAGACGTTTGCTGACGCTGTCGCGCCCGTTCTTGACGCTGCCTTGTCCTTTTTTATGTGCCATAAAAGTAGATGGGTTTTGGTTCGAAAATTAAGCGTGATGCTTTAAGCGGTAATGCTCTTGATCTTGAGCTGGGTGAGCTTGGAGCGGTGGCCGACCGTGCGATGGTAGCCTTTCCGGCGGCGGTATTTGTAGGCGATCTTCTTTTCGCCCTTCTTCTCGCCGACAACCTCGGCCGCGACGGAAGCGCCCTTGAGGGCGTCCGCGCCATGCTTGGAGTCCTTGCCGTCCGAGTAGAAAAGCACGTCGGAAATTTTGTGGTCCTTGCCCGCCTCGACGGCGAGACGGTCCACTTCGATCACGTCACCTTTGGCGACCTTGTATTGTTTGCCGCCAGCTTTGATAATTGCGTATGCCATATAAATCCTTTTTGGGAAAAGAGTCGGAAAGAGTGCCACAGGAGGGGGGTGATGACAAGGGAAATATTTCAAATTAGGGATTTCAGATTTCAAATTGAAAAAAAGGCGTCGCCAGCGCCTTTCAATCTGAAATCTGAAGCCGAGCGCAGCGAGACAGCTGCCTTGAAGAGTTCGAAAAAATGCAGCTAATCATCAATTTGAAATTACCTCCCCTCCCGCGCCAGTTCCGTCGAGCGGCGGTACTGGGCGGCGAAGGATTCGTCGAGTTCCTTGGCGAGCTGGACTTCGCCGATGGGGGTGGCCAGGGCTTTGCGGATGGGGCCGGAGGCGGCGGTGTAGTCGATTTTTGAGACATCGAGGAAGGCGGCGGTGGCTTGCGGGGGGAAGTGCGCGGCGATAAGGGCGCGCCATGCCTCGCGCTGCTCGTCGTGCGGGTCGATGCAGCTCACGCGCACGGCGAAGCTGATGACGCGGAAGAGTGAGGCGGTCCATTCGGGGTGGTAAACGAATGCGCCGGCTTGCTCGTACGGGTTCACGCCGGGGTCGGAGCGGAGGGGGTCATATTGCGGCGCGTAGAGCGAGGGGAGGATGGGGAGGCGGCGAAGGGCGTATTTGGCGGGGCCGCCGGGGACGCCGACTTTCCAGTTCCAGAGTTTCTGGCCGTCGGGGGAGAGGACGAACTCGATGAACTCGCGCGCGAGTTCCGGGTGGGGCGCGCCGCGGAGC
>DASZPK010000723.1:0-7176 GCA_035550335.1 Chthoniobacteraceae bacterium
ACTTATCAAGGCCGCGCCTACAAGCTGGAAAGAGCGGGCGCCGTCCCCGCCGGCAAAACGCAGTCCTTTCTCCTCGGCGCCACGCACGGGGGAATTCCCGTCCGCTTCCACTTCGCCGCAAGCGCCGAAACCGTTCCCCCCGCGAGCGCGCTCGACGACCCCGCTTTGAAAGCGCGCCTGCTCCGTCACCTCGGCGCGACGCTGTATAAACAACCGAAAACGACCGGCCCGAACCCCGCCCCGCTGGAATTGAAAAAATAAACGGAATTAAAACGCGCGTAGCACCGTCAAAACGCAGCGGCATGAAAACCAAACACCTCCTCCCGGCGCTCAAGGCCCTCCTCGTCCTCACCGCGTATCTCCCCTTCCTCGCCGCCACCACTGGCGGGCCTTTCGGCCCCGCCCCCGATACCTCGAACCGCGTGGACGATTTCGCCCTCGATCTCCTCCGGAGCGAGGCTGCCGTTTCCAATCGCGCGCCGGCAAACGGGCTCTTCTCCCCCTTCTCCATCTACTCCTGCATGGCCATGGGCTATGTCGCCAGCAGCGGCTCCACGCGCTACGGTCTCGCCCGCGCCCTCTATTTCCCCGCGGATAACGACCTCCTCCTGCGCGATCTCCCCGCCCTCCGCCGCAAGATCGCGGACGAGGGGAACAAGCCCGGCGTCGAGCTCCGCATGGCCGAGGCGGTGTGGCTCGACTCCACCTACGCGAAATGGCGGCCCGATTACCTTCGCACTCTTGATCGGCTCGGGGCGCAGCCGCCGCGCGATGCGAAATTCGCCGACAAAACCGCCGCCTGCGCCGAAATCAACCGCTGGATTTCCGACACCACCCATGGGCGCATCACGAGCGGCATCACACCCGCCGACCTCCCCTCGCGCAGTAACGGAAATTTCATCGACGAGCCCGCGCTGGTCGCCGTGGATGCCGTCTGGTTCAAGGCGCAGTGGATGCACCGGTTCGACGCCGCGGAGACGAAACAACACTCGTTCAACACCCCCGGCGGCAGCGTGAACGCGCCGATGATGCACCAGAATTCCCTCTTCCTCTACGCCGCCGACCCGCATTGGCAGCTCCTGGTGATGCCGTGCGTGGGCGGGCGTTTTTCCATGCTGGCGCTCCTCCCGCGCGATGTGGAGGACGCTAAAACCATGACCGCCTCCCTCACCCCCGGCACCGTGCCCGGCCTCCTCACCCACGCCCACCCCGCCACGGTGGACATCCTCTTTCCGAAATTCACCCTCCGCAACCACGCCGACTTGGAGGCCCCGCTCACCGCCCTCGGCGCGGGCGACGCCTTCAACCGGCGCGGCGGCAACTTCGATGGCATGATCATCCAGCAGCCGAACGCCGCCCATATCTACCTCAGCAGCCTCAAGCACGACACCTGGCTGCAAGTCAGCGAGGAAGGCGCCGAGGCCGCCGCGGCCACCACCGCGACTTATTTTTCGGTCGGCTGCGCCGCCAGGCCCGAGGCAGAGCGGGAGGAATTCCACGCCGACCGCCCGTTCCTTTTCTTCATCGTGCACAACCCGAGCCGCGCGGTCCTCTTCGCAGGCTGGGTCACGGACCCCTCCGCCGGCGGCCTGTAGCGTAATCCGCTATCCGTTAAACACTTGCATTGACATTGCCCGCCTTTGCGCTAAAACGGCCCGAACGTCTCCTCCGTTGCATTTGTTTACAACCATTCAATCCTCTCCATAAACAAACCTATGAAAAAAAACCTCCTCAAACACCTCGCGGCAATCCTCCCGGTTGCCGCGTTCATCGCCTTCCTGGCCGGCGCCAGCGATCAGGCCCAAGCTCAAAATAACTGGACGCTGACTGGCTCCTCCTCCTCGACAAGCGGCTTCATCATCCTGGGCAACAGCACGATGAACCTCGGCGACATTTCCGGGGTGAGCTCGCCCGTCCACTTCTCCTTGAACGGCGGCGATACCATCACGCTGGCGGCGGGCAGTTTCCTCACCAGCACTTCCGATTACCCGATCGATCTCGAGACCAACAACAACCACTTTACCAACAACGGCACCATCACCGGCGGCACCTACGAGGGCATCTACGTCGGCGGCACCGGCAACGTGGTCGTGAACAACGGCTCGATCAGCGCCGGGGGCAGTATCGATGACAATTATGCCGTGGACATGGAGGGGAACAACCAGACCCTCATCAACAACGGGACCATTTCCGCGCAATACGACGCCGTTTACCTCTCGGGCACTCATGTTACCTTCAATAACAACAACAACGTCGACGGCGGCACTTACGGCCTTTACCTGGCCACCGAGTTTTCGGTCATCAACAACCACGGCTCCATCATGTCGGACGAATACGGCATCTACATCGACGATGCGTTCAACACGATCAATAACCATGGGAGCATCACCGGCTCCAGCGAAGCGGGCATCTACGTGGATGACGAGCATAACACCATCAACAACTGGGGCAAGGTGACGTCCAATAGTTACGGCATCGAAATCGAGGATGATTACAACACGCTCAACAACCATGGGACGATCTCCGGCGGAGACCAGGGCGTCTACCTGGGGGATAGTTACAACACCATCAACAATTGGGGCACATTCACGGGCACGGAGGCCGGCATGGAGAGCAACGAGCCTTACAATACCACCAATAACTACGGGACGATCAGCGGCCAGACCTACGGCTTCTACCTGAACGACAGCCACAACGTCTTGAATAACTGGGGCCGTATCACCAACTCAGGCACAGGCAACGCCGCCGTGTGGTTCAATAGCACCGGTTATCATAATGATATCTTCAACAATTATGGCATGGTCTCCGGCGGGCCGGTCGCCATCGAAATTGAGAGCAGTTATGACACGCTTAACCTCAACGGCCACTCCTCGGTGCTCGGCAAGATTACTCTCACGGGCAGCAACACCGATGTCGTGAATCTCAACTTCACCGGCTTGAGCCCGGCGACCATCGCCTCGCTCAACGCGCAGCTCAAGCCGCAGGGCGTCGGCAGCGGCACGGCGACCAGCGCGACGTTCACGGTGCGCGGGGTGACCTACGACATCGACCCGGCGATCATCAACTTCAACGGGTCCTCCTACCAGTTGCAGGCCAGGACGGGGAACCAGGCCGCGGTCGGCGCGGCGCTCGACAGCCTCACGTTCAACCCGGCGCCGGGCACGCCGTTGTTCACCTTGTTGAACACAATTGACAGCAGCGGCAACGTCCCGGGGGCGCTCGACGCGATCTCGCCGGCGGATTACGCGTCGCTGGGCGACATCGCCATCTCGCATTCCGATTACCTCACAAACTCGATTGACGAGCGCCTCAACAACATCCGCAATGGCAGCGAGAGCATCGACGCGAGCGGCGTCGGCGGCGCGACCGTGGCGGGCCTTACGAAGGACGAGAGCCACGACGGGAAATCGGGCAAGGAAGTCATCCATGCCTCCGCTGCGCCGGACCGGTGGGGATTCTTCGCCTCGGGCGACGGCCTCTTCTACCGCGGCGACCATCGCAACACTGGCGCCGACGACAAGGCGAACACCGCGGGCACGCTGATCGGCGTGGATGCCAAGGTGGACGACAAGGGCGTGATCGGCGCGCTCTTCTCCTACGACAACACCTCGGCGCAGCTCGGCAGCGCCGGCAGCCACGCAAACATCGAGAGCTACAGCGGCGGCGTTTACGGGTCGTATCACGACGGCGGGCTCTACCTCAACGGCCTCGCCGCTTACACGCGCAACGACTACAACACCACCCGCAACATCGCGATCGGCGGCCTCGGCGCGGCTGCGAATGGCAGCACGAACGGCGACCAGGAGACGGTGAGCATCGACGGCGGCTACGACTGGAACTTGAATGACCGGTTTTCCGCCGGCCCGATTCTCGACGGGCAATATGTGCACCTGAACATCGACGGCTTCAGCGAGACCGGCCTCCCGGGCGTGGGCCTCAACGTGGGCAGCCAGGACATCAATTCGCTGCAATCGCGCCTCGGGGCGCATGCGAACTATCACGTCGCCACCTCGAAGGTTTCGACGGTCGCGCTGGATTTCCACGCGGCATGGCAGCACGAATATCTCAACGATAGCCGCGGGATCGGCGCGTCGTTCGAGACCTTTGGCACGGCGCCCTTCGCGGTGCAGAGCGGCTCGCCGAAGCGCGACGCGGCTGTGGTGGGCATCGGCGCGAACGCGAGCTTCCACGACCGGATGACGCTGTTCCTCGATTACGACCTGCAGCTCTGGAGTTCGAGCACGTTTGACCAGAGCATCAACGGCGGCGTGCGCCTCAGCTTCTAATCCAACGCGCGGTATTCAAACAATCGAGACGGGGCCGGGTAAATCCGGCCCCGTTTTTTATTTGCGGGCAAGCGGCGTGAAGCTGCTGCTGGGCTGCCATTAGTTTGTCAGCGCTTTTTGCTGGCTGTCAAACAGAGGACTGCTGACACAGCCGCCTCTTGTTTATTGGAAATGTGCAATATTCTCCCGGCTACAACGCTCATGGCTTGCGCGACGCGCAATGTTTGTGAGCCGACTACTCACGGATGGATCAGTTTAACAACTGATACCAATTATTCCGCCGGTGGGGCTCGTAGCCGGCGGCGGCGATGAGGCCCTCGATTTCCTCCTTGCGGAGGCGGAAGCTGGTGCCGGCGGCGCTGACGACGTTTTCTTCCATCATGACGCTGCCGAAGTCGTTGGCGCCGTATTTGAGGGCGATCTGGCCGATCTTGGGGCCTTGGGTGACCCAGGAGCTTTGGACGTTTTCGAAGTTGTCGAGGAAGATGCGGGCGAGGGCCTGCATGCGGAGATACTCGGCGCTGCCGACGGTCTCGGCCTTCAATTTGGTGTGCTCGGGCTGAAAGGTCCAGCAGATGAAGGCGGTGAAGCCGCGCGAGGCGTCCTGCTGGTCGCGGAGGCGCTGGAGGTGCTCGAGGCGGTCGTCGAGGGTCTCGACGTGGCCGAACATCATGGTGGCGCTGGAGTTGAGGCCGAGGTCGTGGGCGATGGCCATGACTTCGAGCCATTGGTCGCTCATGCATTTGAGGGGGGAGATGCGCTGGCGGACGCGGTCGACCAATATCTCGCCGCCGCCGCCGGGGATGGAGCCGAGACCGGCGTCTTTAAATTTCGAGATGACTTCGCGGAGGGGCATGCCGAAGACTTCGGCGAAGTGGTTGAACTCGGGGGGGCTGAAGCCGTGGATGTTGATGTGGGGGAATTTTTCGCGCATGTGGGCGAGCATTTCGAGATACCAGTCGATGCCCAGTTTCGGATGATGGCCGCCCTGGAGGAGAACCTGGACGCCGTTGTTGGCGGAGAGTTCCTCCATTTTCTGGTCGAGCTGCTCGCGGGATAGGACGTAGTGGTCGCCGTCTTTCTCGGTGCGGTAGAAGGCGCAGAATTTGCAAGAGACGTTGCAGACGTTGGTGTAGTTGATGTTGCGGTCGATGATGTAGGTGACTACCTCCTCGCCGCGGCCGGAGTAGGCGGGGCGCTTTTTTTGGTTGCGGCGGTGGTTGGCGAGTTCGCCGAGCTCGTTGAGCGGGGCGTGGTAGAGGGCGCGGGCGTCGTCGCGGGTGATGCGTTCGCCGGCGAGGACTTTTTCGGCGACGGCGGTGTAGGTTTCTTCGAGAAGTGGTGCGACCATGGTGGAGGAAACTAAACGATGCGGCGCTGGATGACAAATCAAACGCTGTGCAGGGGCGGACGGTCTTAATTTAAACACAGAGAGACGGAGGGGCACAGAGAGGAGACATTTTATAACTCACTCCCTCTGTGAATCTCTGTTTTCTTTGTGCCTCTGTGTTTAGGATGCGCGCGGGTTTGGGACTTGATTGGGGGCGAAGGCTGGTTCAGGATGCTGGGGCGTGAGTGGGGCCAAGCATATTCGATATCTCGGCGCGGTGTTGCTGGCGGGCACAGGGATTTTTCTTTCGGCGCACGCGTATTCGGATGCGCTTGGGGGCTTTTGTTTTGTGTTGATGAGTTTTGTAGTTCCTCCGCTCAGGGGAGTAATGAGGACTGCTGCTTCCAAGGCGGTTCCTGCAATGACGATGCGTGAGAGGTATACCCGCGCAATACCGGACCGGGTGTTTTGGCTTATTGCGGCGTTTTTTGTGTTGTTGGCTGTCGGGCTTATTTTGGCATCACTGTACACTCCTTACGGGACTTGGGTGTCGCGGCACCGGAATGATACTCATCCGTTCTTTTTCATCATCATAGGGGTGCTGTGGATTTGCATCACGTGCGCGAGTTGGTTCGGGGAGTGGAGAAGAAGCAGACGGACACCGAGCGTGTGAGTTGCGAGCGGGCGCGTGACGGGAAGCCGTTGAAAACGGCTGTTGCTTTACTCGGTTGCGGTGGACACCGGGCTGAAGCCGCGGTGTTAGTGGGAAGGCGCGGAGACGACGGCCGATTTATGTCCCCCGGGCGAGGAGGCGGTCGCAGATTTCGGTGATGAGGCCGGGGCCGCGGTAGATGTAGCCGGTGTAGAGCTGGACGAGCGCGGCGCCGGCGTCGAATTTCTCGAGGGCGTCGTCGGCGTCCATGATGCCGCCGACGGCGATGACGGGGGTGTCGGTTTTGGAGGTGATGAATTTGACGATTTCGGTGGAGCGCTGGCGAAGGGGCGCGCCGCTGAGGCCGCCCTGCTGCTGGAGGGCGGGGTCGATGGCGGCGTGGTCGATGGTGGTGTTGGTGGCGATGATGCCGGCGATTTCGTTTTCCTTCACGAGGGCGAGGATTTCCTCGATGGATTCCCAATCGATATCGGGGGCGATTTTTACGAGGAGGGGTTTGTGCGCGGTGTTGCGGCGCTGCATGTGGCTGAAGAGGTCGCCGAGGGCGGCGCCATCCTGGAGTTTGCGGAGGTTGGGGGTGTTGGGGGAGCTGACGTTGAGGACGAAGTAATCGCCGAAATGCTGGAGGCGCTCGAAGGAGAGGAGGTAATCGCCGGTGGCTTCCTCGATGGGGGTGACTTTCGATTTGCCGAGGTTGATGCCGACGGGGATGTCGGGCCAGAGGCCGGATTTTTTCAAATCGGCGAGGCGCTGGGCGACGGCGTCGGCTCCGTCGTTGTTGAAGCCGAAGCGATTGATGAGGCCTTTTTGCCCCGGGAGGCGGAAGACGCGGGGCTTGGGGTTGCCGGGCTGGGCGCGGGCGGTGACGGTGCCTGCCTCGATGAAGC
>DASZPK010000724.1:0-26225 GCA_035550335.1 Chthoniobacteraceae bacterium
ACCCCAGTTCGGTAAAAGTGGTGGGCTGCAAAAAACAGGTTGATTCCTATTCGCGCACGGTGAGCACCACGTTTGAATATGATTACACCGAAGAATGGCTGCTGATCACCGCAACCGTGCGCACCTTGGACAATACCGTTATTGTCGAAGGAATTGAAGTGCATCCCCTGCCCGGGCCACTGGAAAAAAACAAGTTTACATTCGCGGGCAAGGGGCCGGCGCAATACGTGATGTTCGCCATTTTTTGTGCAGTGCCGCTGTTGACTCTTTTTGCGCTTGTATTGTGCATCAGGACGAAGATGAAAAGAAAATGGCTCTGGATCATTTTCATCCTGCTCGGCATCGGAAGAGTCACGATGAACTGGACGACGGGTGACGTGCAGGCTTTCGAGACCCAAGTGACAAAAGCCCACGGGGCCATCACTTATTTTCACCCCTACTTTGCGATCCAATTGCTCGGGGCTGGTTACGTTAGGGCTCCATACGGGCCGTGGATGCTTTCGGTTTCGCTCCCGCTCGGCGCGCTCGTGTTTCTTTACAGGCGCCGCTACCTGCAAAGAAAAACCGGCGTCCCCGGAAATTGACTCGAACCCGTCTTTCGACTAATCCTAACCCAAATCATCGAAACGGAAAAAATGACCAGAACCCTCGCTTTCATCCTCGCCCTTCTTCCCGCCCTTGCGCCCGCGGTGCGCGCCGGCGACAAACTCAGTCCCGATCAATTCAAAGCCATCTGCGCCGTGGCGCAGGACCAGGACCATACGACGGTGGGGCTGGCCTACGAGGACCGGATCAGCGAGGCCATCAACGGCGCGATGCGCGACGCCCTCAAATCGTGCGCCGCACATGCCACACCGCCGCTGGATATCGACATCGTCCTCATCATCTCCGCGGAGGGCAAGGTCGAAGAGGCGATCCCCGATCCCACGGAACCGATCTCCGCCTGCGTCGCCGGCAAACTTTCGCGCGAAAGATTCCCCGCTCCGCCGCGCCCGGACTGGAAGCAGTTGATTAACATCCACATCAAGGACTGAAACTATCGCGGGATGATTCCAAGGTAGTTTCTGACTTCGCTGATTTCGCGCTGGTAAAACGGGGATGGCTTCGCGTCGACCCACAGGCCGGTTGATGAGCCGCCGTCGAGATTCAATGCGCGCTCGATTTTAAGTTCCGGGAAAATCGCGCGCGTTGAGAGAAGCGCGGCCATCTCGGAGAGGGTGACTTCATCGCAAATAATCAGCGCGCCGTTTCCATTTCCATCGGTGGCGACCACTGTACGCTCGGCGCGGCGCGTGGCTTCGAGGCCGGCCACGGCTGCGCCCTTGTCCACGAGGAACGGTCCCGCTTGCAATGCCTGCTTGATGCCGGCGCCGGGCTTGAATTCCTCCACGCGCACCAATGCGAAGCCGCCCTCCTTCACCACGAGCAAGCCGCTCAATAACTTTGCATGCTCGAGCGCGTGGATTTCGTGCCCGTCGCTGATCACCAGGCCGAGCGAGGTGCGGTCGGGATGGAAATAATTGCCGTTCACGCCCGCGATGCAGCCGTGCGCGCGCATGGCGGATTCGAGGGAGGCGGTGCCCGGCGCGTCGTCCACCACCTTCAACGCGCATTGTTTGACATTGAAAAACACGGCGCGCAGTTCGACGCGGCGGCTGCCGCCGGAAACCGTCTTGCGCGTGAAGGTGACCAGCGGGGAGTCCGCCGCCATTTTTTCCGAGGAATCGGGCGCCCATTGCGCGTGGCCGGCGACCATCGTCCACACCCACACACCCGCAGCGCCCGCCGCCACCCTCCAGTGATGCCATTTGGTAAATTGCATGGTTATCGCAGCATAGCAGCAAAGGGAATTGATCGCGCGGCATTCTTTTCTTTGCGCCCTTCGCGTTCTTCGCGGTAAATTGCCCCCATGCCACCTGTAATGACCCATACCCGTCTCGGAAACACGGGCCTCAAAGTTTCCCGCCTCTGCCTCGGCACCATGACCTACGGCTCCAGCAAATGGCGCAAGTGGGTGCTCGATGAAGCCGAGTCGCGCCCGTTCATCGAGAAGGCGCTTTCCGTGGGCATCAATTTTTTCGACACCGCCGACATGTATTCCAACGGCGCGAGCGAGGAGGTGCTCGGGCGCGCCATCAAGGACATGGTCCCCGACCGCGAGGACGTGGTGATCGCAACAAAGTGTTACAACGGCACGCACGACAAAAAACTCAACCGCTGGGGCCTCTCGCGCAAGCACATCATGGCCGCGTGCGACGCCTCGCTCAAGCGGCTCGGGATGGATTACATCGACCTCTACCAGATCCACCGGTTCGATTACGAGACGCCGATGCTCGAGACCCTCGAGGCGCTGCACGACCTCGTGAAGGCGGGGAAGGTGCGCTACATCGGGGCGTCGTCCATGCACGCATGGCAGTTTGCAAAGTATCTTTACCTCGCCGACCTGCACGGGCTCACACGATTCGTGACGATGCAGGACCATTACAACCTCGTCTACCGCGAGGAGGAGCGGGAAATGCTGCCGCTCTGCCTGGAGGAAAAAATCGGCGTGATCCCGTGGAGCCCGCTCGCGCGCGGCTTCCTCGCGGGCAACCGCGCGAAGGCCGGCGGCGGCGAAACCACGCGCGCGCAGAGCGACGATTTCGCCGCGCACCTTTATTATGGCGAAAGCGATTTCGCCGTCGCGGAGCGCAACCTCGAAGTCGCCAAGCGTCTCGGCGTGAAACCGATGCAAAGCGCGCTCGCGTGGGTGCTCTCGAACCAGGCCGTCACCGCACCGATCATCGGTGCGAGCAAGCCCGGGCACATCGAGGACGCAATCGTGGCGCTCGACATCCATTTCACGCCCGACGACAAGAAGGCGCTGGAGGAGCTTTACCAGCCGCACAAGACGCTGGGATTCGAGTAGGGCTCCGCCCGAAACAAAAAATTCATTTCGGACCGGTAGGGTCGGACCTCCGAGGTGGCGGAGGGGAATGGCGGTGGCTGGTGGGAGGGCGAGCAGGGCCGACCGTCGGGCGGAAATAGCGCGTGATATTCGCGCGGCGGGCTGCCCGGAGGTCAGCCCCTACCGGTCGCAATTTCACCCCGCAGCTTCGCGTTGATTTCGAGCACGGCCTCGATCAGCGAGCCGGGGCCGAGTTGGGATGCGAGCATGCGGCAATCCTTCGGGAGACAATGGCCGCCGGCCCCGGGCAGGCCGTCGGGGCCCGCGGCGGAGAGGTAGCCTTCGCCAAGGCGGCCTTCGAGTTTGGCGGCTGCGACAACCTTGTCCCAATCCGCGCCGCTCTCCCGCGCGAGGCGCGCCATTTCGGAGGAGAAGACGGCTTTCACGGCCGCAAAACCGTTCAATAGCAGCTTGACCAGCTCGGCTTCCCCCGGTGCCAGCTCGATGCACTTGTGTTCGATTGTTTTACATGCTCGCCGGATTGCCGCGAAATACGTGGCGGCGTCGGCCCCGCCGTAAACGGTCATCGGCGGGTTCAGGAAATCGGCGTCCGCGGTTGCGGAACGCAGGAATTCCGGGCTGTGGCCGATGCGCAGGTTGGGGTGAAGGCCCATCAGGGCGCGCGTGGTGCCGACGGGAATGGTCGAGCGGACCACGAACAAGCCGGGCGCGTTCAAGGCCGCGGCGCGCTCCAGCACGGCGTGGATGGCGGAGAGATCGCACCGGTTCGCGGCGTCCACGGGCGTGGGCACGGCGATGAGCACAACATCCTGCGCGAGGGTTTCGTCCAGGCCGTCGCGCGAGCAGGCGGGGTCGGCATCGTGGCCGCGCACTTCGCAACCGGCGTTTGCAAATCCCCGGTACATCGCGCCGCCAACCACGCCCATGCCGATGATGCCTATGCGCATACTGCCTCCGCTTTTGCGCATGCCGCCTCCGCTTCCGTCGCTTCCTTTTCCAGGGCCGCCCATTCGGGACCGTAGAGCGCCCAGTGCTGGCGCTTCTTTCCCAAAGCGTGGTAAAAAAGCGGCGAGCCGTCGAGCCACCGCTGGGTGACCACTGTGTCGATATCGTCCGCTGCCGCGCCCGGCGGTGAGATTGCCGGCGGCGGCGCGAGTCGAAACGGCACGCCGAGAAGATCGCACGCAATGGAATACGTCTCCTTGTCGCCGTGGGTGTAATCGTAAAGGCGGCGGGTGAGCGTGTTGAGGGCGGCGGCCAGTCGCAGCGCCTCCCGCACGCGGGGCGAAGCCTTGTCCACGAAAAGCTGCCCGGATTCAAACTCGGTGTCGTAAGCCGGGATGCCGAGCGCGCGGCGCAATTGCCAGCAGGTCTCCCAGCACCACGGCCACGGGCCGTCGGGCCACAGGATACATTCCTCGCCCGATGCGAAGACCGCGGCGAGGTCCGTGAGCGGGAAACAATTGGCGTCGAGCATCAGCGTCCTGCGAAACCGCGAGTGGGCCAGCATCCACGCCTTGAACCCGTGCACCTCGTGGCGGCCGGAGAGATCGTTAAACGGTGTTTTGCCGGCATCCACAAGGCCGGCCATCTGCGAGAGCGCAGCGATCTGCCCTCGCGTGAATTCCCCCGGCAGGTGCCACACATCCACCGGCAGCGCGCAGCCGCGCGCGCGAATGTTGCGCAGGTTCGCGTACAGCTCCTTGAAAAACCGCCCGCTCGCCGAAATCACGATCCCCGCGTCCGCCGCCGGCGCCACATCCGGCGGCCAGGGCGAGCGGTCGGCGCGCAACCTGCGCACCGCATCCAGGATCCATTCGCCGCCGCCAGGCCCCTGCGCCGCCCTCTTTTCAAAATCGGCGAGCATGACCCAAAGCGCCCCGACATGCATCGGGTCGAATTGCAGTTGCCCGCCGCGACCCGCCACGCGCTTTCCCGCAAACAACACAAACACCTCGTTCGCGAACGCCGCCGCGAACTCCTCCTTCACGCGGCGCATCACCCCCGGTTGCGTGTGCCGTAGCGCGTCCTTGTGGAAAATGATCCAGTCGATTTCCTCGAGTGCCCCGGGGGCGAGGGCGAGGTACGGCAGCGCCTGCGGAAAAAATTCGAGGAAATACCCGTGTGCGCACACGGTTTCCCCGGCGCCAATCGCCACCCGCGCCGTCTCCAGCGTTTGCGTCCAGTAACGGTCCTCCCATGGAAAAAGGCGCATAGTCCCACTTACGTGCGCCCACCCTGTCCTGACAAGCGCAAAGCAAGGCGGAGCTTCGTGCGGCGATTGACTTGGGGAAGCGTTTATTTATCGTTTGATCGCCATGGAACGGTCGATGCCGCGCACGGGGAAGATGGTTACATCGTGGATGTTCGCGTTTTATCCCATATTTTGGACGCTGGTCTTTATCTTATTCCTGCTGCTCGTCCACGCGGAGGTGGGACATTGGCCCGCACACGGGCAGCCGCGCGGGAACGCGTTCACCCGGGGTCTTGACACCTTATTGTTTCTCGGGTTCCTCGTTTCTCCATTGGTCGCGCTGAGCGTGGTGGTCTTGGGCATTGGTCGATGGGTCCGTCGCCGGAAATTTCCCTTACAAACGATTGTGGCGCTCGCCATCTTTGGTGTCTGGTTCTGGCTGATGACCGGCGACCATGTCCAGGCGGTGAATTGGTATTTTGATTGCTGGTGATGCCAAAAAAGTTCCGCGATCCCGCGCTCGACATCCGCGCGAAAAAATCCCACCCGCTCGACTGGCTGCTGGAGCCGCTCGAGGAGCATCCCGGCTACCTGCGGCGGAGGATGTTTGGCGGAGAGGCGGTGTATATCAACGGGCGGCTCTGCCTCTCGCTCATCGCGGGGAAGGAACCGTGGAATGGCATTCTCGTCGTGACCGGGCGCGAGTTCCACGAGCCGCTCATCGCGCAATGGAAAGCGCTCAGATCGCACGAGGTCCTCGGCAAGTGGCTCTACCTCTCGCAATCGCACGCGGCGTTCGAGAGCGTCGCGCCGGCCATCGTGCGCGCCATTTACCGGGAAGACCCGCGCATCGGCATTGAGCCGAAGCCGCGGAAGAAAAGATTGACCGCAAAGGGCGCAAAGAAAATCGAGTAAAATGAATTCCTTCCGGTCATTGCGCCCTTTGCGGTCACAAATTCGTCCTGCATTTTTCCCCTTCGTGTTCTTTGCGTCCTTCGTGGTAAATTGATTCCCCGATGGGCTACCGCGTCACCGCAGGGGGTGTGGGCTACCAGTTCGCCGGCCTTGGCGAATTGCTGGGAAAGGCGTCCCCGCTCCGCTCCGGCGACCAGCTCGCGGGCATCGCGGCGGCCGGCGCTGAGGAACGCGTGGCGGCGCAACTCTGCCTCGCCGAAGTACCGCTCACGCGCTTTCTCGACGAACCGCTCATCCCTTACGAGGAGGACGAAGTCACGCGCCTCATCCTCGACCGTCACGACCGCGCGGCGTTTGCCGCGGTCGCGGGGCTGACCGTGGGCGAATTCCGCGACTGGCTCCTGCGCTATGAGACGGACGCAGCAACGCTGGCCGCGCTCGCGCCCGGCGTCACGCCGGAGATGGCCGCCGCGGTAAGCAAGCTCATGGGCAACCAGGACCTGATCCTCGTCGCGTCGAAAACGCGCGTGATCACAAAATTCCGCAACACCCTCGGCCTGCCCGGCACGCTCTCCGTGCGCCTCCAGCCGAACCACCCGGCCGACGACCCGCGCGGAATCGTCGCCTCGATCATCGACGGCCTCATGTATGGTTGCGGCGACGCCGTGATCGGCATCAATCCCGCCACCGACAGCCCGGCCGCCTGCGCCTCGCTGCTGCAGCTCATCGACCGGATGATCTCCGATTACGAAATCCCGACGCAATCGTGCGTGCTCGCGCACGCGACCACCACGCTGCGTTGCATGGAGGCAGGCGCGCCGGTCGATCTCGTATTCCAATCCATTGCCGGCACCGAGGCGGCAAACCGCGGCTTCGGCATCGACCTCAAACTCCTCCGCGAAGCGCGCGAGGCGGCGCTTTCATTGAAACGCGGCACGCTTGGCGACAACGTGATGTATTTCGAAACCGGCCAGGGATCGTGCCTCTCCGCAGGCGCGCACCACGGACTCGACCAGCAAACGCTCGAGGCCCGCGCTTACGCGGTGGCGCGCGAATTCCAACCGCTGCTCGTGAACACCGTGGTCGGTTTCATCGGCCCCGAATACCTTTACGATGGCAAACAGATCATCCGCGCCGGGCTCGAGGACCATTTCTGCGGCAAGCTGCTCGGCCTGCCGATGGGGTGTGACATTTGTTACACAAACCATGCCGAAGCCGACCAGGACGACATGGACACGCTCCTCACCCTGCTCGGCGTGGCGGGGTGCAATTACATCATGGGAGTGCCGGGCGCGGACGACATCATGCTCAATTACCAGTCAACCAGTTTTCACGACAGCCATTACCTGCGGCAGGCGCTGAAGTTGCGGCCCGCGCCGGAATTCGAGGCATGGCTTGGGAAAATGAACATCATGCGCGGCGGCGTGCGGCTCGAAGCCGCCGGGGCGCGCCACGCGTTCCTCTCACATCCACCATGAACAACCCGGATCCCTGGAACCATCTCCGAAGCCTCACCGCGGCACGCATCGCGCTCGGGCGCAGCGGCGGCAGCCTGCCCACGCGCGAGCGGCTCGACTTCCAGCTTGCCCACGCGCGCGCGAGGGACGCCGTGCTTGCGCCGTTCGACGCGGAAGAACTCGGCGCGCGCCTGCGCAAGTGCCCGCAGCCCGTCATGGTCGCGCATTCCGCCGCGCGCAACCGCGCGGAATATCTGCGCCGTCCCGACCTTGGCCGCGCGCTTTTGCCCGAATCCCGGGCAACAATCGCGGAATACGCGGCACACTCCGCCGCATGCGACCTCGTCATTATCGTTTCCGACGGCCTTTCCGCGCACGCCGCAGTCACACAATGCGAACCGCTCCTCGCCGCGTTCCTCCCGATGGCGGGCGCCAGCGGGTGGTCGCTCGCGCCTGTGATCGTCGCCCGCCATGCGCGCGTCGCTTTGCAGGATGAGATCGGCGCGCTGCTCAAGGCCCGTGTCTCGCTCATCCTCCTCGGCGAACGCCCCGGCCTCGGCAGCGCGGACAGCCTCGGCGCCTATTTCACCCATGGGCCGTTCAAAACCCGCACCGATGCCGACCGCAACTGCGTTTCCAACATCCGCGAAGGCGGGATCTCCACCGCGGACGCCGCGCGCAAACTTCACTACCTGATCGGAAAATCGCTCGCACTCGGCATCAGCGGTGTGCGGCTGAAGGACGAAAGCCCCGCGCTTTCCGCCGGCCCGCGTCCCGGGGAATTGGAGTAAACCGCAAAGGCCGCGAAGCCCGCAAAGATGACAGTGTAATTCGGGTTCTTCGCGGCCTTTGCTCCTTGGCGGCAAAAAATTCCGCAATTTCTTGTAAACAAAAACGCGCCTTCGCGCGTTTGGCTTGGTAGGATGTACATCCAAAGCGGCACAACCCCCACCATGGTGCAGGACGATTACGAGCGGTTCGTGGCCCCGATCCAGGGGCGCATGGTGGATTGCGTCTGGAGGATTGTGCGCGACCCGCACGAGGCGCAGGACGTGGTGCAGGAGGCGCTCTTGCATGTGACGCAGCGTTTCCACGAAGTGCGCAAGCACCCGAACCCGACCGCGCTGCTGCTGCGGATCTGCGCGAACAAGGCGCTCGACCATGTGCGCCGCCACAAGACCCGTCGCGACGCACTGGAGCAAATGCCCGCAAAGCAGCACGACGGCGCCACGCCCTCGCGCGCGCTCGCGTGGAACGACGACATGGCGCAGGTGCTCGATTTCATCCGCACGATTCCGGAGCGCGAGGCGGAGGCGATCACCCTCCACGCGCTGGAGGAGATGGATTACCCGGAGGTCGCCGCCGCGATGGGCTGCGCGGAATCGACCGTGCGCGTCTGGGTCGGGCGGGCGCGCGAGCGTTTCCGCGACGCCTTCCGCAAACAACAACCCTTTTTCTCTCCGGACAACCAAACCACGCCAAAGCCATGAATACCGATGATCTCGACCAGGCGCTCCGCGGGACCCTGGGGGGCCCGGCCCCCGCGGAAGTCCACGCGGACACCCAGCGCCATTTCGACGCCCTCGCGGCCGCCCTGCGGCGGCCGGGGGGAGCGCCGGAAGCCGCGCGCCGCCCGCTGCTGCCGGATTTTTTTAAACAACCGTTTATCCTCCTCTGGGTCGCCATCGTCCCGCAAATCATCCTGCTCCTGATCTGCCTGCGCGGCTACAACCTCATGGCCGCCGATCTCACCCCGGCGCAAAACACCATGTGGTTCGCGATGATGGGATGGCTGCTGGTCATGCTCCTGGGCGAGGGCGTGGCGATGTTTTTCCTGCGCATCCAGAAACAGCGCGTGCCGCTGGCGATGGCCCTGGCGCTGATCGCCCTCCCGGTTTGCTACCTCTGGTTCGTCATGTTCCAGACCGAGAACATAATCCCGCAGACGTTTGCGATCTGGGTGCTGCCGCCGGGGGAACTGATTTTCTACCAGTTCGCATTCATAATGCCGGTGATCATCTACGGCACCCTGCGGCTGGCATGCATGGATTTGCGAATAAGGCGCTCGCAGGAAATCTCGCTCACGGCCTCCTCCATCGTGGCGCCGCCGCTCATCTTTCTCGGCCTGGCTGTGGTTGGGGGACCGTTCTGGGGGTACAAAGACGCATGGATGCTGCTCATCCCGGTCGGGATCGCCTGCACGGTGGTCATGTTCGCGGGCATCACGCGCATTTGTGTGATTTTGTTTAACAGGATGCAGCGGAGCCGCCCCGGCGTGAAATCGGCGCTGATGTTCCTGATCTGTGTCGCCGCCCCGCTCGGCGGGCTGCTGCTGAATTCCTCGATCCCGTTCCCGGTGGATTTCCAGGCATGGCATGTTTACGCCCTTGCCGCGGTGAACGGCGTGCTCCTGATGCTGCCGCGGTTCCGCCAGCCGCTGGCGCGGCGGACGGTGTGGTTCGCGCAATGCGCGCTCTTTCCGTTCACGCTCTATTTCTTCGTCGTGTTCATGCCGTATCTCCCCTTCTCGATCCCGGCGATGATTTTGATCGGGCTCGGCTCGCTCATTCTCGTGCCGAGCGTGCTTTTCCTCATCCACGGCCAGCAGTTGATCGCCGGTTACCGCGAGGAGGCCGTGTCCGGCCACCGGCGCATGGCGATGGCCATGGCGGTCCTCGCGCTGCTCATCCTCCCCGGTATTTTCACCGCGGAAACGGTGAATGACCGCATGGTGCTGAACAGCGCTCTCGATTACGTCTACAATCCCGATTACAGCGCGCCCGCCGACCGTTTCGCGGGCGATCCCGCCGCCGTGGAGCGCAGCCTCGATCACCTGCGCGATTACAAGGCGGGCGTCTATATGCCGTTCCTCTCGGATTTTTACGACTGGTATGTCTTCGGCAAGCTCGTGCTGCCCGACGAGAAGATGAACGCGATGCACACCGCGTTTTTCGGGCGCGAACTCGCGGCGTCGCGGGGCGACCGCATGGACTGGTATGGCGGCCGGCGCAACCCGCGCGAATCCTTTTCGGAAATCCCGCAGGGCCTCGAGCGCGGCCCCTCGGGCAAGACGACCGCCGAGTGCGTGACGCTCCAGTCGCGCGCCGCCGATGGCTGCGAATTCCGCACCGTCTCGCTTGATGTGACCAACCACGGCGACTTCAACGACGAATACGTGACCGCCATTCATCTCCCCGAGGGGACGATGATTTCCTCCTTCCGCCTGAAGGTCGGCAACGAGACCGTGCCCGGGCGCATCTGCGAGAAAAAAACCGCGCTGTGGGTTTACCAGACGATCCGCGATTACCAGGATTGGCCCGACCCCGGCCTGCTCGTCTACACCGACCCGGGCTCGGTGCAATTGCGAATCTCGCCGGTCGCGCCTGGCGAGACGCGCCACGCCGAGATCGAATTCGTCTATCCCGCCGGGTTGAACCCCGACATCCGCATCGGCGACAAACCGCTCGAAAAAGAAACCGCCACCAGCTCGCTCATCGTCACGCGCACCGCGGATGGCACCGCCTCGGCGATCATCACCCCCGCGATGCTGTCGCAACTCCCCGTCGCGCCGCGCGTGCCGTATCTCCATTTCATCGTGGACCGTTCCGCGCACTCGGGCATGAGCGACGAACAGGTGCTCGATGCGATTCATTCAGCCTCGGCGAAATTTTCCGGGGCGAAGGAATGCTCCATTACGTTTGCCAATTACGAATCCGTGACCGCGGGTGGCGGCAACACGCCGCTCCTCGCGCTCGACCGCATCGACGCCTCCGCGCTAAACGATGTAAAACGCCTCCCAGCGCGCGGCGGGTTCCTCCCGGCCCGCGCAATGAAACGCGCGCTGCTGGAATACGGCCGCGAGCTCTCCACCAACGACGCCATGCGCGGGAAATATCCCGTATTCATCCTCATCACCGATTCCACGGAAAAACCGGCCGGGCTCGACCAATTCGAAGCCTTCGCGCGGCTCGCGCCCGACACCAATTATTTCTTCACCACCGCCGATGGCGGCGCACTCCAGCCCTGGTCTTTCACAGGCGATCGCGTCTCTTTCATACCGGGCAAGGCCAATTTGCTGGTCGTGCCTGAAAACCCGGACTGGTTCGACCCCAAGCCGGTCGCGCTGCTCAAAATGGGCGATGCCGTGGCCGCCTGCCCCGTCAACCCCGACGGCGACCCGCGCGAAATTTCCTTCGACTCGCCCAATGCGGCGGCGATCATTGCGGGATCATCGGGCCCCGTGGTGATGCACGACGTTTTGTCCATCCCGCCCAGGATCGCCGTGCTCGACCACGGGGCGTTCCGCGATCTCGCCCCCACGGCAACGATCGGCCCTGCCACGCCCTACGCGCGCGGCGTGCGCGCGTGGCAGCAATATCTCGAATGGGTTTACAACCCGTCGCTCGGCAACCAGGGGCTGGCAAACGTGGTGCGCATCAGCCGCGAGAGCGGAATCCTCACCGCGGCCACCTCGATGATCGTCGTGGAGAACGACGCGCAATGGAAGCTGCTCGATATCAAGCAAACGCAAAAGCTCAACAACAAAACCGCGCTGGAATTCACGAACACCCCCGAGCCCTCCACATGGGCGCTCATCGGCATCGGCGGCGTGGCGCTCGTCTATGCCGTGCGCCGCAAACGCAAGGCGGCGGCAAAATAAATCGCCGTTTGCGACCGGTAGGGGCCTGACCTCCGGGCAGCCCGCCGCGCGAATATAGTGCCTTGTTCCCGCGCGGCGGTCGGCCCGGCTCGCCCGCCCACCAGCCACCGCTATTCCCCTCCGCCACCTCGGAGGTCCGACCCTACCATGTCGAATTTGCGGTTTATTTATTCCGGAAACTCCTCGCCGCCGCCGCGAATTTCTCCAGGTCGCCGTACTTGTTTTCCCACGTCGTGTACATCACGGCCTCGATGCCGTTTTTATCGTCGGCGCGGCGGAGCAGGTCGGTGATTTTTCCGGGGTCGCTGTCGTAGTAGCCGGCGATCAATTGCTTGTTGCCGCGCCCGGTGAACCACGCGAGGCTTTGCTCCCATTTGTCGAAGTTCCAGTTTGCCACGATCACGGACGGGTCGAGACCTTCCCACGAGCCCTTGTAACTCCCCTTCGCGAGGTAATAATGGTCGTGCGCGTTGTGGTTGGGGTCGAACATGTCGCTCCAGACGTAAAGCTTTGCCTGCGGGTTCAACTCGCGGAGGATTTTTGTGCAGGTGCGGAGGTTGTCGGCGAGGAGCGGGCCGGCGTCGAGTTTGCGCGCCTCGTCGGCGGGATCCCAGCCGAGGACGCGGATTTCGTCGTGCTCCATGAACCAGCGCTTCGGGTGCCAGAGGGCGTCGACGCGCTTCGCTTCGTCGCGCAGGAGGTCGACCGTCTGCGGCTCCGAGGGGGTGATCATCACCTTGCCGTCGTCGGTGGTGATGGCGTGGAAGAACGAGACGCTCAGTCTCGTGCCATCGGGCATGTTGCGCATCTTCATGACCGGCGGCTCGTGCCATACGTCGTACGCGCCCGGCCACGGGGTGCGCCCCATCTTTGGATCGATCACGGGATCGAAATACTGGCCCTCCTTCACCTCCCAGCCCGCCTCGTCCACGCTCACCGACAGCGGCGCGGAGGGGCGGCGAACGATGTTTAACAAGCCTGCCGGCTCAATCATGGGATTGCGCCACCAGACCTCGCCCTTCGAGTCGTCCCAGCCGGCGCGGAAGGAAATCGTGACGGCGGAGTGGTCGAGGGAATTGAAAACCACGTCGTAATCGCGCCAGTACTGCGTGGCTTTCACGTCGAGCGTCGCGTAATTCAGCTCCGCGTCGCCGCCGCCCTCGGGGAGCACCTGCACGAGGGCGGGGCCGCTGAAGCCCTGCGTCCTGATCCCCACGCGGATGTGGTACTGGTGGAACGGCGTGAGCTTCAGCTTCAACATCGCGCGCGCGTTTTTGCCGCCGCCGGGCGCGGCATGGGCGACGCCGTTTTCCATCTGCACGGCGGGATCGGCGTAGCTCCAATGTTTTACATTGAAAAACCCGCCATCGGGGAACGCCAGTGTCTCACCCGGCTCGGGGGCCGGTTGGGCCACGCCGTTTTTCACGACGAAGAGCGCTCCCCTCACCGGCAGCGATTCCACGAGGTTCGGGTTGTGGGCCAGCAGCGCCTCGGACCACCCCATCGGGAAAACCGCGGGCACGATTTCGAGATGCAAATCGCCCGCGAGTTTCTTAACCTTCGCCGCGTTTTCGAAATAGACCGGCTCGACGGAATCGAGCTTCGCGAATTTGCTGTCGGTGAGCAGCACCTGCGTGTAACCCGCCGCCGCCGCGCGCCGCCAGACCGCTTCGAGCGGCTTGAGGTTGTCGGTCACCTGCAGGTTCGTGGAGTAATAAAACCACAACTCCGGCGCGTGGGTTTGCGTTGCGGGGGCTGGCGCGGGCGGTTGCGGCGCTGTTGCCGCTTGTTGCACATCCGCGCAAAAGCAAAACCGCTGCGCCCCAATCAGGAGCGCAGCGGCGATTAAGAATTTGCGACCGGGCCGCATGAGCGACAGGTCAGTTTGCTAAATTATTCCTTGGAGAGGGTGTAGCCTTCCTTCTTGGCTTCGTCCTCGGTCATGTATTTGCCGTGGGTGGTCGTCCCGTAGTACTTCGAGCCTTCCTTGTGGTACTTCTTGGTCGAAGTATTCACCCACACGTCGCCGGGCTTGGCGCCGGGAGCCGGGGTCGCGGAAGCGGAGGCGGTGGATTTCTTGGCCTTCGGGGTCGCCGAAGCGGCCGGGCTCGGGCTCGCGCTCGGGCCGGTGCCGGTCAGCTTTTCAAGCAGGGTCTTCTTCGGAGTGGCCGAAGGGGAAGCTGCGGGCGAAGGGCTCGGGCTGGCCTTGGCCTTCTTTTTCTTCGGGGTGGCCGAAGGCGAAGCGGCGGGCGTGGGGCTGGCCTTTGCGGTTTCCTTGCCGGCAACGGTGGCGGCAGGGCTCGCGGCCGGGGTCGGCGTGGCCTTGACTTTGGTTTTTTTGGTTTTCTTCGGGGACGCCGAAGGAGATGCAGCCGGAGACGCGCTCGGGCTCGGTGAAGCTGCCGCGTCCTGGGCCTTGGCCAAGGGGGCAGCGAACAATGCTGTTGCTACGAGAAGTAGTAAGGTTTTGCGCATAAGTGGGCACATGCTTTAGACGAACGCTTCACGTTGTCAAGCGCTCATTTTTTCACCATTTCAATGCATGGTTTCCTTCAGTTTGCGCCGGGAATGTCACTAATCGTCTGAGGAAAACAGGCCGTCCACGGTCTTGATTGCCTCCTCCCGAAGGACGGCCGAGTTGCCCGCGAAACACCCGCGCACGATCCCCTTCGCATCGATGACGACGAGCATCGGGCATCCGCATGTTTTGTATTTCTCCGCCAGCTCCGCGCCTCTCACCATCGGGTAATTCACTTTCAACGCCTCCATCACCAGGCGCGCGTCGTTTTCATTCGGATCGGTGTTCACTCCGACCACAGCGACCAGTTTTCCGGCATAGTGCCGCGCGATATCCATGACTTGCGGGATATCCAGCACGCAGAGGGCGCAATTCTTGTCCCAGAAATCCAGAATCAGCACCCTGCCCTTGTATTCGTCCAGCGCATGCTGGTTCCCGTCGAGATCGCTCGTCATCCAATCCGGGGCCGGTTTGTTCAACAACGTCTGCGCCGTCTCCCCGCCGCCAAACATTTTCGAGCTCTCTTCCACTTGGGCAATCATCGCGTCGAATTGGTCGGTGACGACCCCGAGCTTCACTTTCCGGCGCGCATCCGCGAGCTGCTTCCGCGCTTTCTCCAGTGCTTCCCGCGGGCTGCATGCGCCGTTTCCGACCGCGGCCCCCTCCTCCTGCACGAAATCCCGCGCGGCATCGAGCGCGACGGTCTCCCGGGAAAGTTGATCGAGCCACTGCGAATCCTTGTCGCGCACCGATTTCAATTCCTCCATGCTGGACGCCCCGCCGGCCAAGCCCGCGCCGAAGCTGTCTTCCTCGACGAATTTCGTAACAACGCCGCGCGCCCCGTCAAATTCGACGCGCAACAGCGTGTCCATGATGAGACCGTCATCGGAACCGCCCGCCCGTCTTCCCTCGAATACCCACCGGCCGGCCGCGGCATCGCTTTCCACCGTGGAACGGTAACTCGTCGTGGCGCCGGACGGGTCGGGCGTGCTCCACCCTCCCTGCGCCTCCGCATCATCGGCGGCGAGTTTGATAAACAGGCTGCCGAGGCGCTCTTCCTGGCTATACGCCGACGCGCCGGCGATACGTCCATCGGGAAACAATTCGAAGCTGCCGAGCGCATCCTCGTCCTGCGCTTGCGCGGCGGCGGAGCCAGTGGCGTCCGCCGTTGTTGCGGTGCGCGTGGCTGCCGCTGTGTGTTTTACACACGCAACCAGATGCCAGCTTCCATCGTCATTCAAGCGGGTGACCCAGAATGTCGTCCGATCCGTGGCTTTCACGGAATCGGGACCCGACCCGATCTGCGTCGAGCCTTCATACACATATTCCTGGCCCACCTTGAGTTTGTAAGTCAACGAATGAACATCCCCCGCCCGCGCGGCGACAGTGGTGACCGCCACCACTGCCATGGCAACCGCGGCAGCCATTATTTTTATCAACGCGCGTAAAACAGGCGCGCGACCTCCCGCACAAGATTTCCCCCGTGTTTTCATAGTAGTATGACTTCGCCTCCAACCCTGTACAGAAGGATAGACGGGGAAATGTTACATCCGCGCGGAATATTTTTTCGGCGGCGAATTTGAAACCGGGTCGCAACGGTTGTTTTCGCGCGTAAACCAGGAAGAAGCGCGTTTTCGTTACGCCGGCAGCTTTTTCCGCCGCAACAAGCGTTGCATCATGAACGGAAAGAGCCAGAAGAGATTCATGAACCAAACGTACCGGATCACCACGCCGGCAATGCGGAAAAAGCGGTTATGAAAGACGAACGCGCGCGCGACCGCGTCGTTCGCGTGCGCGGCAAGGGCGGCTCCGCCCACGGCATACGACCGTGCCGCGGCGACGCCGCCCACCGCCGCCTTCGCGCCAAGCGCACAACCGCCGAATGCAAACCAGCCCGCCGCCAATCCGCCAAACACCCATACTCCGAGCGCAAAGCCTCCCATGCTCGCCAAGCCCAATGCAAACCCGCCGAACGTCATCAACCCTGCGCCCACCCCGCCGAGGCTCACCGGCGCAATCGCGACCCCGCCAAACGCAAAGATGGCGCCAATGGCCACATCGCCCGCGGCAAACCATGCCACGACCGCCCTCCTACGCGCGACAGCCTCGCAACCGAATCGGATGTGGACCAGCGGAATTCCCAGCAACTCGAGACGGCTTCGGTATTCGAA
Source organism: Chthoniobacteraceae bacterium (assembly GCA_035550335.1). GTDB lineage: Bacteria > Verrucomicrobiota > Verrucomicrobiia > Chthoniobacterales > Chthoniobacteraceae > DASZPK01. The sequence goes on from DASZPK010000724.1 coordinate 16,824, forward strand.
ATGCGGGCCGGGATTTTGCTGGGCGCTTTCGCCACCGGCTGATGCCCGCGCCGCCCTCTTTCGGGCCATTTCCGCCCAGACGATCAGGGCCGCGACGGCGAACGCGTAGGTAATCATCACGCCGATCATCAACCGCGCATAGAGCACCGGGTCGTTCTTCTCCATCGGCTGCCCCAAAATCGCCAGCGACGACACAATCACCGCAAACGGGATCACAAGCATCGCCATGGCCCTGTAGAATTTCCGAATATAATCGCGGGACTCCGGCGATCGCGCCGATTCCATGCTGTACCGGTAGCTGGCATACGTGCCGAAGAACGCCAGCAGCGGCGCGAGCAGCGCCCCGGCCGCGCCCATCGATGCGACGGCCTTCGCCGACGCGCTCCCCTTCGTCACCACCGCTCCCGCTGCGGCGGCTTTTGTCGAGACCACGAGCGCAGGCAGCGCCGCCAGCACCGCAATCGTGAACGCTCTGCCGGGCGCGCTCCTGGACAACGCGCTCTCCACGGTTTTCGCCACGCGCTCATTCAGCATCACCCGGCCACGCGAGAGGCGCTGGCGCACTGCTTCCTGGGAGAGTTCGAGCGCGGCCGCCACCTTTTCCACCGACTGGGCTTCGCGGTAATAAAGCACCATCGGCTCGCGGTAATCCGCCGGGATGGTCTCCAGCGCGCGCCACATCAGCGCCTCCTCCTCATTGCTGACCGCCATCTCATGCGGATTCCCCCCCGGGGAACATGTCTCCGGCGGCAACTCATCCGCCCGCGCCGTCGGCACCCGCTGCTGTGCGCGCTCGGAATTGTTCACCAGATTGCGCGCGATCCCGCACAGCCATGATTTCAGCTTTTCCGGCTCCTTGAGGTCGCCCAACTTCCGCCATGCCGCGATGAAGGTGTCCTGGGCCAGGTCCTCGCTCCGTCCAACATCCCCGCACGCGCTGTACGCGACGGCGCAGATGATGGATTGGTACCGCGAGACAATCCGCTCAAACGCACGCCGGTCGCCCCGCAGGCAAAGCTCGACCAGGCGCGAGTCGCTCGCTGATTCATTTTCCAAAATGGTTTTCATATTCACCATTCCAGTGGTTGGCACTCACGGAAGTGTGACAGAAAATTTCTTGCAACGGAATGTTCCTCGGCGGGATGCGCGCCCTCCAGCCGCGGGCGTTACGCGTTCGCGCCCGCCACGTCCTTCTCCGCCGCCGGCGCGGTCCTGCCCGCGAGCTTGGCGGCGGCGGACTTGATCCAGTCGGCGTCGGGCATGGCGTAGGGGCGGAAGGTTTCGAGGACGCCTTCGCGCTCGTTGAAGAAAATTGCGCGGTGCAGCCCGAGGGTGCTCGCCTTGGGCGAATCGATGAGGCTCGCGGAATCGTTCGCGCTCATCTGGAAGAGGACGCGCATTTCAAATTCGGTGAGGGCCTTGCGGTTGATGAACCGGTTTACATTGTTAAACGTGTCGACCGTGGCGATGATGTGGATGCCGTGGCTGGCGCCCTCGGTCATCAGCTCGTTGAATTGCGCGGAGGCGCTGGGGCCCTCCTCGGAGCTGCTCGAGAAGCTGAAGTCGTCCTCGGCGCGGAGTTTTTTGTAGCGCTGGAGGTCGTGGATGAAGAGGAAGATGGCGGGAGCGCTGGCATCGGCTTCGCCGGTTTCACTGCGGGATTTCAACTCGGCGGCGAGGGTGTTGATCGCGGCGGCGATGTCCTGCCCGCGCGCGATGGTGACCTCGTGCGGGATGGCGGCGACCACGCTCTCCATGAAATTCGCCTCGGGCGAGCCGGGCGGCGCGGCGTGGAGCAGGACGAATTTTGCCGTGCCGGCGGGGTATTGCGCGGAGAGGGCGAGCATCGACATCCCCATCATGGTGAGCGCGGATTCCTCGCGCTGGCCGATGATGAGCATGTTGCTGCCGGACTGGCGCGCGAACGCGGCCTCGGTCGGGCCCTTGATGGAATTCGGCGCGCCGAGCCATGCCTTGCCGGAATAGGGCGCGGCGGCGGGCGGGGCGTCGAGCGCGGCGATGAGGAGTTCGTTGTCGGTGATGTTCGCGGGGGCGTTGCCTTCGAACACGATGGGGCCGGGATATTTGCGGTCGTGGTGCTGGCCGGCGATGACGGTTACTTTTTCGAGCCACTGGTCGCGCTCCTCGTCGGAGAGCCACACGACCTGGAACGGGCTGTTCCCCTCAATCGCGCCGGCGGAATCGTTGTAGATGCCTTCGCCGGGGCGCGAGAGGAGGCGCGGGGCGGAGTTGTTCTCATCCATGATGAGATAGGCGTCGGCCTCGTTGCATTGCAGCGCCACGCGGATGACCATCTGGCCGAGCGTGGCGCGGGCGAGCGAATACGCGCCGCCGAGCGTCTGCGAGCCGAGCAGCACGTGGATGCCGAAGGCGCGGCCCTGGCGCACAATGCGGTCGAACAGGAGCGAGGCGGTCTGCGCGATGATGTCGTCCTCCACAAAAAATTCCTGGAACTCGTCGATGAGCAGCAGCGAGCGGGGCATCGGCTCCGTGCCGCCTTCGCGCTTGTAGCCGGCCACATCCTGCACGCCGAGCTTGCGGAAGAGGTCGCCGCGCCGGCGCAACTCGGCATCGACGCGCTGGAGGACGCTGAGCGCGAACTCGCGGTCGCTCTCGATGGCGACGACCTTCGCGTGCGGGAGATGCTTGGTGGCGTAGCACTTGAACTCAACGCCTTTTTTGAAGTCGATGAGGTAGAATTCCACCTCGTCGGGGCTGCACCAAAGGGCGAGGTTTGTGATAATAACGTGAAACAACGTCGATTTGCCCGAACCGGTCTTGCCGGCGAAGAGGGCGTGCTGGCGCGTGCCTTTGCCGATGGCGAGATATTGGAACTTCGTCGCGCCGGTGCGGCCTACGGCCACTTTCAGCTCGTTCGTGGTGGAGTTGGTCCACATCTCCTCGGGTTTCGGCGCGATCTGGAGGAACGGGACTTCGACGCGGTTCGAGTCGATGCTCGCCTTGCCGATCTTGTGGCTGAGCGTCACCGCCAGCTCGGGATCGGGCGGCGTGTCGAATGCGAGCGTGGCGCCCGGTTCGCCGGAGACGCGGGCGAGCGTGTAGTTGGGGCCGGTTTTGGAGAAGCAGATGCTGCTCTTGCGCAGCTCGGCGGGCACGAAACCATCGGGGAGCGGCTGGCGCTGGTCCCAATGAATGAGGGTGAAAATGCCGCACCTCGGGCCGCTGGCGGCGATGCTCTGGAGGCGCTTCGCGGCAATCTCGCTGAAATTCGCCGGGAAATCGGCCACGACTAGGAAATGATATTTCTCCGCCACGCTGCCGGCCTGCTCGTTGTATTCGGTGATCGTGGCGTATTCGTTGCGGAGATACATCTGGATCACTTTTTCGATGTGCTCGCTCAATTCGGCGAGGCGCTCCTCGATCTGGTCGCGCTGGGTCCAGATGCGGCGGTTGATGATGCTCTCCTCGTAATCGGAGAGGTGCATCAGGCCCGCGAAACTCTCGCCGAGGCCCACGGGATCAATGATGGTGAAGCTCAATTTCCCCGGCGGCGTGGTCGCGAGCAGCCGGAGGATGATGTTGTTTAAAATGCCGGTGACTTCGCCGCCTCCCGACTCGTTCGTCTCGAATAGCACGGAGCCCTGGTCGGGATAGGTGATCGCGAGCGGTAGGGAAATTTGCGCGGGGCCGGGCAACGCGAGACGCGGGTCTTTCGGCAGGCCGCCGGGTTGCTTGGCGAGATCGACATCGAGGTGCGCGAATTTCGTTGCGGGCGTGAACTCGGTGGCGGGCTTCCATGTTTCCACAAGCTGCTGGTCCCATGCGGGGAACATCACCTTCGCGGAAGCGTTCATCTCGTCGAGCGCGGCGTAGAGCGGTGTGATCTCCTTTTTCCAATCGGCGGTGGCCTCGTCCCACTTCGTTTTTTCCTCGGCGGCGACGGCGGCGGCCTCGGTGTTGTAGGTGGCGGTGTATTGCTCCTTGAGCGCGAGCGCCTCGGTGGTGTAGCGGCCAAGCTTGCGCTCGCGGGAGGCCTTCAATTCGTCGAGCTTGCGCCCGAGGATCTGGTCGATCTTCGCCGTGATGCGCGGGGGCTGGACTTCCATTTTGCGGCGGATGCGCGTTTCGTATTCGCCCTCGATCTGGTTCGCACGGCCCCACTGCTGCTGCAATTCCGCGAGCGTGCGGTCGTGCTCGGCCTGGATGCGCGCGCGGTCCTGCTCGAGCGAGCCCGAGGCGCTCGCGACGGCGGCGGTGCCCGTGACCATGATCGCGCGAGCGGTGACGATGGAATTCGCCACCTGCGTGCCGACCGGTTTCGCTTTTTTCAACCCGGACGAATAAACCGCAAAGAGCCCCACCCACAACGCGAACGTGACCGCCCCGCCGATCGGAATCCCGAGCGGCGAATGCTGCATGGCAAACCAGAGCCCCGCCCCGGGCAGGAGCGCGAGGAACAACAATACCGGCAACGGCATGCTGCGGAAAAACTTCGGGAGCGGGAATTCCTCGAACACCGCGAGGTGTTGCTCGGCCTCGCGGAAATGATTGGCAAGATCGTTGAAATGCTCGGGCGAGACCGCGGCCTTGCGGCGCAGCATGCGCTTGAGCGCGCCGTAGCCGGAGAGGGCCTTGCGCGCGCGCAGCTCGAGGTCCTTGAGCGTCTGCTTGTTCACGTCGAGCTTCGTCGTGAAATTGGTGAACGACCCCTCGGCCTTCTCCATCTCGGTTTTCAATTTCCGCTCGGCGAGGAAATTTTTCATCTGGAGGTCGCCCATCCAGCGCTGCTTCACCTCCTTCGCTTTCATCGGGAGGTTGCGCAGGGAATTGGCGCGGAATTTTTCCACGCGCGCGCGCCGCGTCTCGTAGACGCCCTTCACGTGCTTGCGCGTGTTTTCATACGCCTCCTCCATCTGCGAGGTGTATTGCTGGAGGCCCGACTCCGTGTGGCGGATCGCATCCTGGCTCTTGCGCGTGGTGGAATAACGGCGCGCGCTGAGTTCCTGCCCGATCTGCTCCTCGCGCTTCACGAATTTCGCGACGGTCTGCTTGAGGTTCGCGAGGAGATCGAGGCTCCGGTTGAGTCGCAGATCGGCCCCCTTACTCACAGTCGCTCCTCACTTTTTTCAAAAGGCCGTCGAGGTCCTGCATCACGCCCGCGGTGCGCGCGGCGTTCGCGGGGAGGTCCTCCAAAAATTTGTGCGCGAACTCCCGGCTCTTGACGTCGTTCCAGAACGCCTTCACCTGGTCCCATTCGAACATGAGCTCCTTCACCGCCTGCTCCAAATTGCTTGCGCTTGCTTTTACACTCATAAAGTTTCGTTTCCAGCCGGTTGCGATGCCGCTTCGGCGGTTTGGGCGGGTTGCCCCGCTTCGGGGGTTGTGGATGCCGGGACGTCCGCGGGGAGCGCGGCATCTTCGGGGGGCGGGCCTTGCGTGTAGGCCGCGAGCGTGCGCTGCAGGGCCACGATATAGGCGATCGCGCGCGGCATGTCGTCGTCGAGGAAACTTTTCATCCCCTCCATGCGCTTGAGGATCGGGTCGGCGGCGCTGTCGAAATTCTGCGACCATTGTTTCACCAGGCGGAGTTTGCCCTGCGCCTCGCCGAGCGCGCGCTTCGCCCTTTCTAGCGCCTGGCGGCGGGTCATGAGGGCGGTCTCGTTGTTCTTCACGAGGCGGGCGCTCATGTAATCCTGCTGGAGCTGGTCGACCTTGCGGGAGATTTTGCGGATTTCGTTTTCCCAATGCACCACGCGGTCATGCTGGAGCCACATGCGGGTCGTGCGCGCCTCGTCGTTGGCATCGGCCACCGAGCGGCGGGCCTTGGTGAGAAAAATCACCAGCGCCGCCCGGATCATGTCGAGCGCGTCGAGGGAAGTAACTTTGGCCTGGTTGCCCATTTGGTGTTAGCGAGGGGTCGGGATTTTAAACACAGAGATACGGAGGAGACAGAGAGACACGGAGAAATATTTCGAGTTTCCCTCTGTGAATCTCTGTCTCCTCCGTATCTCTGTGTTTAAGTAAAGAGCCCGCATCGCGATGTGTGATGTCGTTTAACGCTGCTCCAGGTATTGCTCGATGCGCTGCGCTTTGCGGAGCAGGTAGGGCGTCTGCTTTTCGGAGATCTCGACGAATTTTTTGAGCACCTTCATCGTGGTGATGAACTCCTCGCCGAATTTCGCGCTGTCCTGGTCCTGCCACGTCGCGCCGAGGGCGGCGAACCGCGCCTGGAGCGAGGCCGCCTTGGCCTGCACGTCCTCGTTGAAGCGTTTCAATTCCGAGGCAAACTTGCGGACCTCCTCGGGGTCCATGATCGCTTGAGCCATATTGTATTGTCTGGGGTTGGTTTGGGGGATTGCGGGTGAAAAAGCTCACCCGGCGGGCACGTTTTCGCCCCGCCTCTGTGGCAATTTACAGGGATTGAGTGACAATTCAAGCGCCCCGTTACTGCCCGAAATTCAGCGCGGCGTAGCCGCTGTAAATCGATGCCGCGCCCTGGATGAATTTGTTGCCTGTGACCACGCCCGTCGGGTCGCGCCGACGGTAATCCTGCGCACCAGGAACAAGCTGTCCTGCGGCGGCATTTGCCGGGGCGGCATCGGCGGAGGCCTTGAGGGGGTAGAGCGGGCCGGGGGCGGGCGGCTGCAGTTTTGCGGCGGCGGCCTGGGCGTTCCAGCCTGCGGCGAGGTCCACCATGTCGCCGGGGTTGGCGTCGGTGTGGCGCGCCAGCGGGTCGAGGCGGATGAGGTTGATTTTCACGGTGTCGCGCTCGGCGGCGGGGAGGAGGACGTCGTCGGAAATTTCCTCGATCATCTTCCATGCGTTGAGATATTCGGGGTCGAGCTTCACGGCTTCGCGGAGCTCGGGGAGCGCGCCGCGCGGGTTGTCCTGCTCCTTGCGGAGGTAGGCGAGCAGGTAATGCACTTGCGGTTTGTCGGGGCGGGTTTTGGCGAGGTTGGTGAAGACCTGCTCGGCGATGCTTTGCGCGTAGTAGCCGGCGAACGCCCGCTCGCAGCCGAAGCAGTGGCTCTCCACGCGCCCGAAGCTGTCGGGCATCAATTCATATGCGCGGCGGTAATGTTTCTCCGCGCCCTCCATGTCGCCCAGCTCGGCCATCCTCAGCGCGAGGCGCGACTGGATGCAATAGGCATCGGCAAAATGCGTGAGCGCTTCGTTATACATGGCGACGGCGCGGGTGATGAGGCCCGCCTCGTAAAACTTGTCCGCATCCTCGGAATGGCGGATGGCGGTGACCGCGCCGCGATAATTCTCCGCGCCGGTCTTGTCGCCGCGCGCCTGGAGGATGTCCGCGAGCACGGAATAGACGCGCATGCGGCGGCCGGGGCCGTGCTCGCCATCGGAGGGATCGATCGCCACGGCCTGGCGCGCGACGGTTTCGGCCTCATCGAGCTTGCCGGCATCGAGGAGGAGCTTCGCTTTCCAGATGAGGGGGCGCGGTTCGAATTTATCGAGGGCGAAAAGGGCGTCGAGCCGGGCGAGCGCCTCGTCGCGCGGGGCGATTTTGAGGAGGAGTTCGTAGGCGGGATCGTAGCCGCTTTCGACGTTCAGCAGCGCATCGAGGATTTTGCGCGCCTCGGCGTTGTGGCCCGTGGCGGCGAGGGCGTCGGCGGCGAAATAACCGGCGTAATCGGGATTGCGATCCACGGTCACCTCCTGGGTGAGCACATCCGAGAGGTCCTTCGCACTCCAGCAGGGGGCGCGGTCGAGGATCGCGAGCACGTCGGCGGGACGCCCGGCGCGGTCGTAAATGCCCATCAATTCCACGAGAAACACCCGCGCTTCATTCTCCCCCCCGGGCGGCAAATTAATGAGCGCGTCCTTCAACATTGCCTCGGCTTGCGCGGGGCGGCCGAGTTCCTCGAGCGTGGTTGTAATTTCATTCGGCCTGATATTGCTCACGCTTGGGACTTGGGCAGGGTTGCTTTGGCCGAACGGGTTGGCAGCGTCTTGATGGGGCACGTAAGCCTGGGCCTTGTGCAGGGCATCGGTCGCGGCCTGGATGCCCTCGTCCTCCAAATCCTTGCGCCCGAGCACGCCGCCGAGCTTGGCGAGGTCGAGGCCAAGCTGTCCCAAATCGTAATCTGAGCGCCCGCTTGCATCCGGCGCGGCCTTCGCGGCATTGGCGATCTGTTTGCGAAGCGCGGCGACGCCGTCATCCACGCGATCAACCGCGAGATACGCGTGACCGAGGGAGCCCTCGAACCTGATCCGCTCGTTTTCGGAAAGCCCGGGATGCGCCGCCGCCGCCTCCATGAGCGCGAGCATTTTTTTCTGCTCGCCGGCCCTCACCGCGACATCGAGGTAATCGTCCCAATACGGCAGCGCGGGATTTTCCGCGAGCAAATCGTGGAAAAAATCCGCGAGCTCGGTGGTGAAGCCGGCGCGCTCCAGCGCTTCGATTGCGTCGTTCGGCACGTTTTCATTGGAGCCGACATGTTTGGCGAGGGCCACCGCTTCCTTCGTGCGGTGGGAGGCGATCAGCCCGAGCATATAATAGAGCCGCGCGGAGTCGTAGCCATCCGCATTGGAGTTGGCCGATTTCGGGAAACGCTTCTGCATCCCCTCGAAGAGCGCCGCGGAATCGAGCGACCGGGCGAGGTTCCACTGCGGTTTCTTCATCGAAGTCAGCATTTGCAGCGCGATGCTGCGCGCGAGCTTCGTGGTATCCTCGCCTTTGACGGAGCTGATGATCGCTTCGGACGCCAGCGCCTTGCGCAGGAACGCCGTGGTCTTCTCAACGCCGACCAGCGAAACGAGGTCGGGCACGGCGATTCCCGCCATCCCGGGCTGCTGGTCGTCAACCGCGAGCTGGGGGTTGGCGATGGCCATCTCCAGCCGCTTGAGGATTTCGTCGCCGCTGTCGGAATTTTCCAGCACCATCTCCCGCATTTGATCGATGGCGCCGTCGATGATTTTCCGCGCCTGCTGCACCTGCGCGGGATTGGGCGCCGAGGCTGCGGCGTCGGAGATGCTCTTGTCGAGGAAGGCTTGGAGATCGTCGAGGTCTTTCTTTAACGCAGCGTTGTCATTGATGAGCCGGTGCGCGATCAGCCGCAGCGACAAGGCGCTGGACTCGTTGCTGGCCGGGCGGGCATCGACCGCCTTCGCGAGCGCCGGCCATGCGGGCGGCGGCGGAAGCGCCGCGAGCGTCTGCGCGAAATCGCCGTCGAAGCCATTGGCATTTATGGTGTGGGACAACCGCCCGCCGCGGTCCACCAGGGAGAGCCATTGAGTGGCCGCCTCCGTGGGATCGAGCGTGGCGGCGGATTTTTTGAAAGCCTCGACATCGGCCTCGAGTTTCTCGGGCGAATCGGCGGCGGGTTGCGGGGCCGCCTTGCGCGCGCTGCCGATCGCATTCAAGACCGCGTCCGCGCCCTGCAAATCATCGGCGCGCGCGGG